>NZ_VFWL01000009.1:0-265107 GCF_006442495.1 Mesorhizobium sp. B2-1-3 | reverse complement strand
TGGCAATGTACAAGAAGAAGGACAAGTGACGTGACCGTCAATCTCGCCTCCTTCCTCTATCTGGTCTCCGGCATTCTCTTCATCCTGGCGTTGCGCGGCCTGTCGCACCCGACCACCAGCCGGCAGGGCAATCTCTACGGCATGATCGGCATGGGCATCGCCATCGCCACCACGCTGGCGCTGGCCACGCCATCGGCCGGACGCTTCGGCCTGATCGTGCTCGGCCTTGCCATTGGCGGCGGCGTCGGCGCCGTCACGGCCAGGCGCATCGCCATGACCTCGATGCCGCAACTGGTCGCCGCCTTCCACTCGCTCGTCGGCCTTGCCGCCGTGATGGTGGCGGCGGCCGCCATCTATGCGCCGGAAAGCTTCGGCATCGGCACGGCGGGCGACATCCACGCCCAGGCGCTGGTCGAAATGAGCCTGGGTGTGGCCATCGGCGCCATCACCTTCACCGGCTCGGTCATCGCCTTCCTGAAGCTTGACGGGCGTATGTCCGGCAAGCCGATCATGATCGGCGGCCGCCATTTCATCAACATCGCGCTTGGCATCGCCTTGGTCGTGCTGATCGTGCTTTTGGTCACCACCGAATCGAAGCTCGTCTTCTGGCTCATCGTTGCCGCATCGCTGGTGCTGGGCGTGCTGCTCATCATCCCCATCGGCGGCGCCGACATGCCGGTCGTGGTGTCGATGCTGAATTCCTATTCCGGCTGGGCGGCCGCGGCTCTGGGCTTCACGCTCGGCAATCTGGCGCTGATCATCACCGGCGCCCTGGTCGGCTCGTCGGGTGCCATCCTGTCCTACATCATGTGCAAGGGCATGAACCGCTCCTTCATCTCCGTCATCCTCGGCGGCTTCGGTGGTGAGACCGCAGCCGCGGGCGCTGATGATGGGATCGAGCGCACGGTCAAGCAGGGCTCGGCCGATGACGCCGCCTATCTGATGATGAACGCGCAGAAGGTCATCATCGTGCCTGGCTACGGCATGGCCGTCGCCCAGGCGCAGCACGCACTGCGCGAGATGGCCGACAAGCTCAAGGCCAATGGCGTCGACGTCAAATACGCCATCCACCCCGTGGCCGGCCGCATGCCGGGCCACATGAACGTGCTCTTGGCCGAAGCCAACGTGCCTTACGACGAAGTGTTCGAGCTCGAGGACATCAATTCCGAATTCGCGCAGGCCGACGTCGCCTATGTCATCGGCGCCAACGACGTCACCAACCCGTCCGCGCGGGATGACAAGTCCTCACCTATTTACGGTATGCCGATCCTCGACGTCGACAAGGCGCGCACCTGCCTGTTCGTCAAGCGCTCGCTCGGCTCCGGCTATGCCGGCATCGACAACACGCTGTTCTACAAGGACGGCACCATGATGCTGCTCGGCGACGCCAAGAAGATGACCGAGGAAATCGTCAAGGCCATGGATCACTGACCCGGTCAGATCGTCCGCATGAAGAAGCCCGGCTCGCCGGGCTTCTTCAGTTTTGGACTTGGGACGATGTTCAACGGCTGGTCAGGAACACGGCCTCCTCGTCGTCGCGCTGCCTGCCGCCGAGGGCGGCCGCGGCGCTGGCGATGAAGGCGCCGATGACCAGCGACAGGGCGCCGAGAAGCGCAAATGTGGCGCTCGCCTTCCTGGCGGTATCGGCCGCCTGCTGGGCCTTGGCCTTGGCGTCCTGCGCCTTTGCCAGCAGCGTATCGACACGCGTCTTGGCGTCTGCTTCCGACAGGCCGGTGCGTGCCGCGACCAGCTGCGACAGGTATGTCTTGTCCTCGGGCGAAACCTCGCCAGCCGCAGCGCTGGCGACCAGGATGCGCGATGCCTGCGCCGCCGCCGCCGCGTCGTTTTGCGGATTGGCTGCCGCCAGTCTCGCCGCGTCCGCCGGCCTGAACAACGAGTCCACCAGATAGGATGTGGCATTGTCCGTCGATGCCCCGCCTGCATTGGCCGATGCACCGGCCGAAGCGCCCTGGGCGGCGCCGGCGGCCACGCTGGATACAGCCTGGACGCCGGAACCCACAGCCGCCGACAGCGCCGAGCCGAGTACGCCGACGACCAGCAGCGTCGCCAGCGCCCATGCCAGGAAGCCATGAGCCGTATCCCGGAAATAAACCTCGTCGGTATGCACGCCCACCCATTTGGTGCGCAGCCGGCCGGCAAGATAGCCACCGAGGCCGGATGACAGCCATTGCACGACGATCAGCCAGACCGCGGTCGAAACCGCGAAGCTGGTGATAGAGGCGCTTGAGCCCGACCATGGCGAGACCATGCTCAACCCCAGGCCGGAGCCGAGCAGCATCAGGATGAAGGTCAATGTCGAGGCGGCGAAGGCACCGGCGATGATCGGACCCCAGCTGATAGCGGTGGCGGACGATTCCACCGCGCCGGGATCATCCGTGATCGACAGGGTGGACTGCATGACAGCCCCCTATCGCGCGAAAAGCATGATGAGAAGGATGATCGGGATTGGAACCCCGAGTAACCAGAGCAAGATGCCGCGTCCCATGGGAGCCTCCTTCGCCAGGAATTGTGATCGATACTGTCACAATGCTGGAAAGAAGCTTCCGTTCCGGCGGTTCGAATGAATCTCGCAAGGGAAACACTGGCGCGACCGACGCGCGCCAATGGTCCCGGGATGACTCCGGATTAAATGTCCAGATTGGCCACCGACAGCGCGTTGTCCTGGATGAACTCGCGCCGCGGCTCGACCTCGTCGCCCATCAGCCGCGAGAACAGGCTGTCGGCGTCGGTGGCGTCGTTCACCTTGACCTGCAGCAGCGAACGCACGTTCGGATCGAGCGTGGTTTCCCAAAGCTGCTCGGCGTTCATCTCACCCAGGCCCTTGTAGCGCTGCATGGTCAGGCCCTTGCGGCCGGTCGCGAACACCGCGTTGAGCAGTGCCAACGGTCCCGAGATGGGTTCCGAGACATCCTTGCGGCGCAGCACGGGCGGCGCTCCATAGACGTCGCTGAGCCGCTGCGCGTAGCGATCGAGCTGTCGCGCATCGGCTGAATTGATCAGCGCCATATCGAGATGGGCGTATTCCTTGACGCTGCGCACCGTGCGTTCGAAGACATAGCCGCCGATACCCTCATTCGAAGTCGACATCCGGCCGGTCCAGCCGCGCTCGGTGTCCTCGGCAATGATGTCGAGACGTTGCGCGATCCGCTCCGCCATCGCATTGGCGCGGCCAAGATCGGCGACGACGTCGGCATTGAGCCCGCCGGCGATCGCCGCCTGCTCCACGACGCCTCTGTTGTAGCGCGTGTGCAGGCCGTTGATGAGCTGGCGCACCGCGAGCGCATCGTCGATCGCCGCCCGCAGGTCCTGTCCGGCGCGAACCTCGCCGGAGCCGAGCGTGAGCGAGGCTTCTTCTAGTCCCGAGCCGATCAGGAATTCCTCGAACGCGCTTTCGTTCTTGATGTATTGCGAGCTCTTGCCGCGCGTCACCTTATAAAGCGGCGGCTGGGCGATATAGAGATGGCCGCGTTCGATCAATTCCGGCATTTGCCGGAAGAAGAAGGTGAGCAGCAACGTCCTGATATGCGCGCCGTCGACATCGGCGTCGGTCATCAGGATGATCTTGTGGTAGCGCAGCTTGTCGGCGTTGAATTCGTCCTTGCCGATCGACGTGCCGAGCGCGGTGATCAGCGTGCCGATCATGTCGGAACTGAGCATGCGGTCGAAGCGGGCGCGCTCGACATTGAGAATCTTGCCGCGCAGCGGCAGGATGGCCTGGTTCTGGCGCGAGCGGCCGCCCTTGGCGGAGCCGCCGGCCGAGTCGCCCTCGACGATGAAGATCTCGGACTTCGCCGGATCGCGTTCCTGGCAGTCGGCAAGCTTGCCGGGCAGCGAGGTGACGCCCAGCGAGGTCTTGCGGGTGATGTCGCGCGCCTTGCGCGCGGCCTCGCGCGCCGCCGCGGCCTGGATCACCTTCTCGACCACGACCTTGCCTTCGCTCGGATGTTCTTCGAGCCAGGTGCCGAGCGCCTCGTTGACCAGCCCTTCGACCACGGGCCGGACTTCCGAGGAGACCAGCTTGTCCTTGGTCTGCGAGGAGAATTTCGGGTCGGGAACCTTGACCGACAGCACTGCCGTCAGCCCCTCGCGGCAATCGTCGCCGATCAGCGAGACCTTTTCCTTCTTGGTCAGGCCCGAGGAATCGCCATATCCGGTGATCTGACGCGTCAGGGCGCCGCGAAAACCGGCGAGATGGGTGCCGCCGTCGCGCTGCGGGATGTTGTTGGTGAAGGCCAGCACATTCTCGTGGTAGCTGTCGTTCCACCACATGGCCACTTCGACGGTGATGCCGTCGCGCTCGGCCCTGATGGCGATCGGTTTGTCGATCAGCGGTTTCTTGACCCGGTCGAGATATTTGACGAATTCCTCCAGGCCGCCATCATAGTGCAGCTCATGCCGCACGACGTCGGCGTGGCGGGCGTCGGTCAGCACGATGCGCACGCCCGAATTCAGGAACGCAAGCTCGCGCAGCCGATGCTCCAGCGTGCCGAAATCGAATTCGACCATCGTGAAGGTCTCGGACGACGGAAAGAAGGTGATCTCGCTGCCGCTGCGGCCTTCATAGGTGCCGGGCTGCTTGTCCTGTTCATAGCTGCCGGTAACGCTCAGCGGCGCGTCGGCATTGCCGTGTGTGAAGCTCATCTCGAAGATCTTGCCATTGCGGCGGATCTTGAGCTTCAGCCAGGCCGACAGGGCGTTGACCACAGAGACGCCGACGCCGTGCAGGCCGCCGGACACTTTGTAGGAGTTCTGGTCGAACTTGCCGCCGGCATGCAGCTGCGTCATGATCACTTCGGCTGCCGAAATGCCTTCGCTGGGATGGATATCGGTGGGAATGCCGCGCCCATTGTCGATGACGGTGACCGAACCGTCGGGATTGAGCGTCACCGTGACGAGATCGGCATGACCGGCCAGTGCCTCGTCGATGGCGTTGTCGACGACCTCATAGACCATGTGATGCAGGCCCGAACCGTCATCGGTGTCGCCGATATACATGCCGGGCCGTTTGCGGACGGCATCCAAGCCCTTCAAAACCTTGATGGAATCTGCGCCGTATTCGGCTTCGGCGCCGTTGGCGTTCTCAGTCTGGTCGCTCATGAAAACCTGTTGTCTAGAGGCGGCTGGTGGAGCGCGAAAAATCGCCCCCGAATCGCGCTTTCAATATGGCCTAGATATAGGCGTTAAAGGTGGTTTTTCCAAGGTTTGCAGGCATTTCCGGGCGGAAAAGCGCACCGTCGGCCAGCTATTGGCGAGAGGCTTTGACCTTAGCCAGCCGGTCGCGCAGGAATTTTGATCGTGAACTTCTATCTTGGCGCCGGCTGCCGCGATGGCGGCCATCAAAAGCATCAGCAGCAAAGCGCATGGCAAACGCAGGCCGAACCGCCCACGGTTCGGTCGTTTGCCGACATTCCGCCTGTCTACGGCGCGGGCGAGCCGGCTTGCATCAGCCGGCGCGCATCGGCTTCAGCGCCTCGCTCCAGCGCAGCAACTCCTCCAGCATGGTTCTTGCCCCGCCCTGCACCTGCTCGCTCGCTTCGAAGGAGCCGTCGGTCCCCAGCAGCTTCTGGTACAGCGGCAGCGCGATGCCTTCCGGAACCGGCATGACGCCGACGGAGGTCAGCAGCGGCTTGAGCGCCTGTGCTGCGCGCAGGCCACCGGAAACGCCGCCATAGCTGAAGATGGCGGCGGGCTTGTATTTCCATTCGCGCGAGAGATAGTCGATCGCGTTCACGATGGCCGGTGCGACGAAGTAATTATATTCCGGTGCCACGAAGACGAAAGCGTCGGCGGCATCGACGGCCTTCGACCAGGCCTTGGTATGATCGTTCAGGTAGTTGCCGAGCCTGGGATGGTGCGGCTCGTCCAGCACCGGCAGATCGAAGGCGGCGATGTCGGTCAGCACCGGTTCGAACTTGCCGTGCTCGCGCGCGAACCGCTCCAGCCAGTGAGCGAAAACCGGCCCGGCCCGGCCCGGCCGGGTGCTGCCGATGATGATGTTCAACTGGTGCTTCAAGGCGGGCTCCTTCGATTGACGGTATCTGTTGGTGACTGTGACCTACGGCAGAGCGCCGTCATGGACAAGACCGCGCCGTTTGGCGAGCGGTCACAATCAGATGATGGGAGCATCGCTCCGTCCCTTCGGGGGCACGGGCTTTTATCGTCAGGCCACATGGACGCGCCGTGCGTCAGTCACTACATCGAACGGAGGCAAGGACTAGCGCGACGCGCTTGCCAGCGGAGCAGCCATGGACACTCAGCCCGCCCCCTTCGTTCCGCCGGCGCCGAGGCCGCGCACATCGCCGCCCTCGACGCTGGAGATGATGCGCATCGTCTACCGCAACCCGCTCGAGCTGTGGGGAGAGCCGACCTACAACGAGCCCTGGATCTCGGTGAACGGCGTCGGTGGACCGCTGGTCATCGCCAATGACCCGGGGCTCATTCGCCATGTCCTGGTCGACAATGCCAGGAACTACAAGATGGCGACGGTGCGCCAGCTCATCCTGCGGCCGATCCTGCGCGACGGCTTGCTGACGGCCGAAGGCGAGGTCTGGAAGCGTTCGCGCAAGGCGATGGCGCCGGTGTTCACGCCGCGTCACATCTTTGGTTTCGCGGGACCGATGCTCAAGCGCACGCTTGAATTCGCCTCCCGCTACGAGGATGGCGGCATCTCCGACATTGCCCACGACATGACGCTGCTGACCTACGACATCCTGGCCGAGACGCTGTTCTCCGGGGAAATCGCGGGGGAGCCGGGCAGTTTCGCCAAGGAGATCGACCGGCTGTTCGAGACCATGGGCCGCGTCGATCCGCTAGACCTGCTGCGCGCGCCCGAATGGCTGCCGCGGCTTACCCGCATCCGCGGCCGCAAGACCATGGCCTATTTCCGCAAGATCGTCAGCAATACGGTCAAGATACGCGAACAGAGACTCAGGCGCGATGCCGATGCCGTGCCGCAGGATTTCCTGACCCTCCTGCTCAAGGCCGAGGGGCCGGACGGGCTGACACGCTCGGAAGTCGAGGACAACATCATCACCTTCATCGGTGCCGGCCATGAGACCACGGCGCGAGCCTTGGGCTGGACGCTCTATTGCCTGGCCGAGGCGCCATGGGAGCGGGAAAAGATCGAGCGCGAGATCGATGCCGTGCTGGCGCGCGAGCCCGATCCGACCAGATGGCTGGACGCCATGCCGCTCACCCGCGCCGCCTTCGACGAGGCGCTCAGGCTCTATCCGCCGGCGCCGTCGATCAACCGCGAGCCGATCGAGCCGGAGAACTGGAGGGATCTCCACATCCCGGGGCGCGCGGCCGTGCTGGTCATGCCTTGGGTCGTCCACCGTCACAGGAAGCTGTGGGACAGGCCGGACGCGTTCATGCCGGAGCGGTTCCATCCGGGCAACCGCGAAAAGATCGACCGCTTTCAGTATCTGCCGTTCGGCGCCGGGCCGCGCGTCTGCATCGGCGCCAGCTTCGCCATGCAGGAAGCGATCATCGCGCTCGCCGTCCTGCTGTCGCGTTTCCGCTTCGATTCCATCGCGCAAACCAGGCCGTGGCCGGTCCAGAAGCTGACCACCCAGCCGCAAGGCGGGCTGCCCATGCGGATCACTTCGCGCCTGTAATCGCCCGCCGTCGGCCTATGTTCAGACCGCCGGTTTGCGCTGGAACTGGCCGGCCGCGCGAAAACGCCAGAGATAGCTTGGCAGGATCGTGCCGAGCGCCTGCGGCTGGATGCCGAGGCCGGCAAGCGTGCGGTTGGCCCTGGCGGCCTCCTCCGACACGACATTATGCTCGCGCAATTGCAGCACCTGGTCCTTGGTCAGCAGCGGGTTGGGCAAGAGGCCCAGGATCGACGCCTGCAGGTTCGCCACCCACCACGGCACCGGAACCAGTAGGCGCTTGCGCTCGATCACCGCGAGCATTTCCTGCATGCTTTCCTTGAAAGTAAGCACCTGCGGGCCGCCAAGCTCGTAGATCTGACCGCCCTTGACCTTGCCATCGACCGAGCGCGCCACCGCTTCGGCGACGTCGCCGACATAGACCAGCTGGAACTTGGTGTGGCCGCCGCCGATCAGCGGCAGTGCCGGCGAATAACGCGCCATGTTGGCGAAGCGGTTGAAGAAACTATCTTCCGGTCCGAAATTGATCGACGGCCGCAGGATCACGGCGTCCTTGATCGTCTCCAGAACGGCCTTTTCACCAAGCGCCTTGGTGCGTGCATAGTTGGATGCGGCTTCCAGGTCGGCGCCCAGGGCCGAAATATGGGTCAGGCCGGCGCCCGCTGCGCGTGCCGCTTCGGCCACGGCGCGAGCGCCGAATTCGTGCACGGCCGTGAATTTCTGCCGCCCGCTCTCATGCAGCACGGCAACCAGGTTGACGACATGATCGGCGCTCTGCACGGCGCGATCGACCGACCAGCGCACGCGCACATTGGCCTGCACGGGCTGGATCTGGCCGACATTGCCGAGCGGCTGCAAATGGCCGGCGAGATCGGGCCGGCGGCAGGCGACCCTGATGCGATAGCCGCGCTTGGCCAAGGCCCGCACCACGTGGCGGCCGACAAAGCCCGACCCGCCGAAAATGACGACGAGCTTGGGGGTCTGCAGGATTTCGGTCATGGCTGGCTCCGGCGCTCGAAAGCTTGGCTGAAGCCGTTTCATAATCCGTTTCGCGTCAAACGCAAAGGGTGACGCGTCGTCGCTGTGAAGCGGCTTTCCCAGGAAAAACAGCTTGGGAATTGCATCAGGACAAATGCGCTTCAGAACGCCTTGCCTGACGCAGAAAACCCCGCCGAGGCGGGGTTTTCCGGATGACATCCATGCGAAGCCAGGGGCCGACGGAGCGGCCTGACCTGAGACGGTATCAGGAGGGCGTGAAGCAAGTACGCCCACCCCAGCCCTGGACATCCGACATGGTGCCACCGACCTTCTTGCAGGCCGCGATGAAATCGGTGCTGCAACTGGCGAATTTCGCGTGACCGTTCTTGCAATAGTGGTCCTCGGTGGCGCCGCCGCCCGGCGCGGCAATGACGCCTGGACTGGACGGCTTGACCGGCGCGGCCTTCAGGTTGGCCGCCTGGGTCGCGCCCATGAACGAGCCGAGGAGAAGGACGGCGGTCAGAATGGTGGTCTTGGTGCTGGTCATGATGGTTCCTTTTCACTGAGGTTGGTTTCTCCGGGACGCGAAGGCCATGCCTTGGCGTGGAGCAGATTTCGATGTGACGTGCTGTTCCCCGGTCTGGATCGGCAAGCTCATCCTGCCCTGGACAAGCATTGGTCGCCCCGACGCTCGAAAAGGTTCAGACCGCGCGCGAAAAAAACACGCATGGCCATGCCGCGGGCAGGCGCCGGCGGCTAATGAGCTGAAAAGAAGAATTTATTTCAGGCCGAATAGCGCTCGGCGAATTCGGAAATGCGCTGCACCACGGCCTTGGAGACCTTGATGCCCCGTGCCGCGGCCTTCTCCGCCGCCTCGGCCCGGGAGCGGCCCGGTATGTGCACGCCGTAGCGCCGGCGCAGCCGGTCGAGCTGATCCTTCATCCGCTGCTCGAAATCCGGATCGAGCAGCTTGGGCTCGACGGCCAGCACGAACAGGCCGGTGCCGGGATTGTCCGGGCCGCCGGTGAACCAGGGCGCATCGAGCGACCAGTTTGCCCCCGACAGACCCGCCGCCAGCACCTCGACCATCAGCGCGATGTTGGCGCCGCGCTGGCCACCGAAGGCGAGCATGGCCCCCTTCATGGCTGCGGCCGGATCTGTAGTGGGATTGCCGCTGGCATCGAGCGCCCAGCCTTCGGGGATCTTCTTGCCGTCCTCGGCCGCCTTGCGGATATTGACGAAGGCGGTGGCGCTCGACGACTGGTCGATGACCAGCGGCGGACCGTCGGCGGCGGGTGCGGCGAAGGACATCGGGTTGGTGCAATAGACCGGCTTGACCGAGCCCGAACCGGCAAGCACGGCGGGACCGTTGGTGGCGGCGAAGGAGACTAGCCCCTGCGCTGCCAGCCTTCCGGTAAAGTAGCCGAGGGCGCCGCATGTATAGGCATTCTTCTGCGAAAAGATGGCGACGCCGAACAGTCTTGCCGCCTTGGCGAGCTCGTCGAGCGTGCGGTCGAAGCCGGTATGCGCCAGCCCGCCTTGCGCATCGGAAAGATAGACTGCTAGCGCCGGCCGGGTGATCACCGGCTCGGCATTGCCGTCGATGCGGCCGGCCTCCAGCGCTTCGAGATAGTCGATGAAATGCGACAGCCCGACGGTCGAGAGTCCTTCCGCCTCGGCCGATATGATCGAGGCGGTGAGCGATTGCGCCGCTTCCTCGTTGGCGCCCGCACCCAGCGCCGCCATGCGGCACAGCCCGGTTGCCTGTTCGAGACTGAGTTGCATGGCGACTGCCTTTAGTGAGTGGTGAGTAGTGAGTAGTCAGCAATGGGTGGTGGCGACTAGCCACTTCCTACTCACTAACCCCTACTCACTAGGTCCCTAGCCGATCTTGTTCGGAATCCGCGCCTCGATCCTGCCGAAGGCGAAGACCAGAATGCCGGTGATCGCCATATAGATCAAGGCAAGCAGCAGCAAGGGCTCATAGGTGAGGTAAGTGTCCTGTCTGACCTTCGACGAAACGGCGAAGATGTCGATGACGCTGATGGTAGCCACCAGCGGCGTCGATTTCAACTGCAGCACGGTTTCCCCCGTCAGCGTCGGCAGCGCCCGGTAGAAGGCCTGCGGCAGCCAGATACGCCGGAAGATCTTCCAGCGGCTCATGCCGAACGCACGTGCGGCTTCGAGCTGCCCCTTCGGCACGCCGGCAAAGGCGCCGCGCATCACTTCGCCCTCGTAACCCGCGAACGAGAGCGTCAGCGCCAGGACGGCGTAAGGCCATGCCTGCCTGAGATAGGGCCACATCCAGGATTCCCGGATCCACGGATATTGCGGAAACAACGAACCCAGCCCGTAGTAAAGCAGCCACAGCTGTAACAGCAGCGGCGTTCCCCTGATGACGGTGCAGAAGATCTTCGCCGGCGCCGCGAACCAGATCGGGCCGCCAGCCTGTGCCAATCCGACCGGCACGGCGATCAGGAAGCCCAACAGACAGGTGACGGCCAGGATCCACAGCGCGCGCCAGATGCCGAGCAGGGCCAGGCCGTAATATTGCGGCAGCCAGTCCCAGCGCATGAAGAACGCAGCGGACAGCACCAGCCCCAGCGCAATCAGGATCAGCACGATGCGATGCGGTTGCAGCCAGAGCGAGGCGCGAGCCGCGCTGTTGATGATTGCCACTTCGCTCGCCATCAGTGTGCTTCCTTGATCGAAGGCATACCGCGCCGCGCCCATTTCTCGACGCGACCAAGAATGAGGTTCGAAAACAGCGTCACGGCCAGATAGAGCATGCCGGCCGCGAGATAGAATATCAGATAGGCCTTGGTGACGCCCGCCGCCTGCCGCGTCGCCAACGTCAATTCGAAGAAGCCGACCACGGCCAGCAGCGCCGTATCCTTGGTGGCGATCAGCCACAGATTGGCGAGACCTGGAATGGCGAAGGGCAGCATTGCCGGCAACGTGATGCGCCGCAAGAGAAGGCCGGGAGACATGCCGTAAGCGCGGGCAGCTTCGATCTGGCCTTGTGGGACGGCAAGGATGGCGCCGCGTATGACCTCGGTCGAGTAGGCACCCTGGACGAAACCGAGCACCGCGATGCCGGCCACCAGCCCGCTGATGTCGACGCGCTGATAGCCCATGGCGGTCAGCATCTGGTTTATCAGGTCGGTACCGGCGTAGTAGAGGAGCAGGATCAGCACCAGTTCCGGTACCGCGCGCACGATGGTCGTGTAGACCGCCAGCAGGTCGCGCACCACGGGGCCGCCATAAAGCTTGCCATAGGCACCGCCGGTTCCGATCAACAGTCCGACGATCGTGGCGCCGACGGCGATCTCAAGCGAATGCAGCAGCCCAAGCATGAGCGTCCCGCCCCAGCCGACGGGCGCGGGCGACAGGAGTTCGATGATGCCGGCCGCAGAGGCCGGAAGAAATGAATCGATCAGCTTCGCCCCCGGATTGCTGGCTCAATCCGCCGGCGCAAGCCGCCGGCGGCAAGGGTGCGTGGGAAAGGTCGGGTTGGAGGACTTGGCGTCAGCGCCTTGTCTTCCAGCCCATGCGAAGGTCGTCAGTCCGACTGCGTGGCACCGCCGCGTCAGTCCGACTGCGTGGCACCGCCGCGTCAGTCCGACTGCGTGGCATCGCCACGTCAGTTCGACTGCGCGCCGCTGCCGCCATATATGTCGAAATCGAAGTATTTCTTCGAGATCTCGTCATACTTGCCATTGGCGCGGATCGCCTTGATGCCGGCGTTGATCTTTTCCTTCAGCTCGGTGTCTTCCTTGCGCACGCCGGCGCCGACGCCCGGTCCGAGCACTTCGTCGTCCGGAGCCACCATGCCCTTCAGGTCGCAGCAGGCCTTGCCCTGGTCGGTCTTGAGGAACTCGCCAAGCGCGATGGAATCGGCCTGCACCGCATCGAGGCGCCCGGCGGCAAGGTCGTTGTTTGCCTCGTCCTGCGTCTGGTACTCCTTGATCTCCGACGCCGTGGCGCCGAAATGCTTCTTGGCGTAGACAGCATGCACGGTCGATACCTGGACGCCCAGGATCTTGCCCTTGAGATCGTCCGGCGCGGAGCCGAATTTCTGGTCCTTCGGTCCGATGATCGCCGTCGGCGTGTTGTAGTACTTATCCGAGAAGTCGATCGTCTTCTTGCGTTCGTCGGTGATCGACATCGAAGAGACGATGAGGTCGATCTTCTTGGTGGTCAGCGCCGGGATGATGCCGTCCCAGGCGACGGGCGTGATGACGCAGTCGAGCTTCTCCTCGGCGCAGACGGCGTCGATGAACTCGATCTCCCAGCCGACCCATTTGCCCGAAGCATCCGGCGAGGTGAACGGCGGATAGGGCTCGGCGGCGATGCCGATCTTGACCGGATCGGCCTTGGCTACGCCCATGGCGGCGACGCCGAGCAGCAGCGCTGCGGCGAACGTCTTCAGAACAGTCTTCATTTCACGACTCCCAGTTTGTTGTTGGTTCCCGGTTTTCTTCCGCCCTCGGTTTGCTAGCCGATGTTGCGAATGAATTGCTTGAGCCTTTCGGATCTGGGCGCGCCGAAGATCTGCTCCGGCGGGCCTTCCTCCTCGACCAGTCCATTGTAGAGATAGACGACATGCGTCGCGACCTCGCGCGCGAACTTCATCTCGTGGGTGACCAGCACCATGGTGCGGCCTTCGCGCGCCAGATCGCCGATCACTCTAAGCACCTCGCCGACCAGTTCGGGGTCGAGCGCCGAGGTCGGTTCGTCGAACAGCATGACGCGCGGATTGATCGCCAATGCGCGAGCGATCGCGGCGCGCTGCTGCTGGCCGCCCGACAGGTAGGCCGGATAGACATCCCGCTTTTCGGCGAGGCCGACGCGGACGAGCAGTTTTTCGGCCTGGGCGATCGCCGCGTCGCGCTTGACGCCCAGCACATGCACGGGAACCTCGATGACGTTCTCGATCAGCGTCATGTGGCTCCACAGATTGAAATTCTGGAACACCATGCCGAGCTTGGAGCGGATGCGTTCGATCTGCCTGCGGTCGGCCGGCACGGTATGGCCGTGGCTGTCCGCCTTCAGCTTGATCTCCTCGCCATTGACGCGAATGATGCCGCTGGTCGGATTCTCCAGGCAGTTGATGCAGCGCAACAGCGTCGATTTGCCTGAGCCCGAGCCGCCGATGATGGCGATGACCTCGCCGTCGCGCGCCGACAGCGAGACGCCCTTCAGCACATGCAGCTCACCGAATTTCTTGTGCAGGTTCTCGACGTGGATGGCTTCGGCGGCGCCATTTTGCGCCTCACCGGATGGGGCTGCGGCAACTCCCGCCGTGCTCAACAGGTGACCTCCGTGCAGTCGATGGCAGCTCGTCGAACGTCTACCCGGCTAATCAACATACGCTGTACTGCCCCGCTCCAGACTTCAGCATGGACCCAACAGCGCGAGCCCGTCAATCCCGCTCATTACGGCACTTGCGGCCTTGTTGTGCAAGTGTATAAATAGCCTTTCATGAAATTTTCTCGATTTTTTTCAGCTAAAAAGGGCACCGATGAGCGCTTTCGGATCACAGTCCATGGCGGCGACGCTGCGGCGCGTGCTGATGCGGTCGGCGGCCAACGCCATGCGCGACGCCGACAGATCTGCCTGGCACTATGGCCCGGGGTTCAATCCGGCGAAAGCTGCCTCGCAGCACGCGGCCCTTGCTGAGTTGGTAGCGGCTTCCGGCGCTGAAATCGAATGGATCGAAGACAAGGCCGACGGACTTTCGGATTCGGTGTTCACGCACGACCCATCGCTGATGACCGGTCGCGGCGCGCTGATCCTGTCCATGGGTAAGCCACTACGCGCCAGGGAGCCCTCGCTGCATGAGGAAACCTACACAAGGCTGGGCATTCCGATCCTCGGCCGCGTCGAGGCTCCTGGTCAGGTCGAAGGCGGTGATTGTGTCTGGGTGGACGCCCGCACGCTGGCGATCGGGCGCGGTGTCCGCTCCAACCAGGAAGGCATCCAGCAGGTTTCCAACCTGCTGACGCCGCTGGGCGTTTCCGTCTACGGCTTTGATCTGCCGCTGTGGCAGGGCGAAGAGGCGTGCCTGCATCTGATGTCGGTGATCAGCCCGTTGGCGGACGACCTCGCGCTGGTTTATTCGCCGCTTTTGCCGGCCCCGTTCTATCAAATGCTGAAGGCACGCGGCATCCGGCTGGTCGAAGGCGATGCCGAGGAGTTCGCTGCTTCCAACGGCCTCAGCCTTAACGTACTGCCGACCAGCCCGCTCAATGTCATTGCCGTTGCAGGCTTTCCCAAGACCAAGGCCGCAATGGAGGCCGTCGGCTGCATGGTTGAAGTCTTCGAGGCGGATGCGCTCTGCATCGCCTGCGAAGGTGGGCCGACATGCCTGACGCGGCCGATCCTGCGCCAATGAATGCGCCATCCCGCCGCAAGTTCCGTCGCGAGGGCGAGGAGCGGCGGCGGCAGGATCTGATCGAGGCGACTCTGGACAGCGTGGCCGAACATGGGCTGCAGGGCGCCACCTTGCGCACCATCGCATTGCGGGCCGGCGTTACCGCCGGGCTGATCCGGCACTATTTCCCCGGCAAGGAAGAATTGCTGCAGGAGGCCTATACGGCACTGGTCGGCCGCATGACCGAGCAGGCGAAAGCAGCATTGGTCATGGAAGATGCCTCGCCGCGGCAACGCCTTGCGGCTTTCGTCACCGCCAACCTCAACGCGCCGATCATCGACGCGCGGGTTTTTTCGCTCTGGGCAACCTTCATCGGCCGCGCCGGTGCGGATCCGACCCTGGCCCGTGCCCACCGCGAAGGCTATCTCGGCTTTCGCAACGAGGTGGAGGCGGTTGTGGCCGAAGTGCTCGCCGCCGAACAGTGCAAGCCGGACGCAAGCCAGTTGCGCCACCATGCCATCGCGATCAACGCGATCATCGACGGACTCTGGATCGAAGGCTGCCTGGCCGGCGAGATGTTCTCGCCCGGCGAATTGGCGGCGATTGGGATCAAGGCTGTCGAAGCCGAGCTCGGCCTCGAGCCGGAAAGGGGAGAACACTAATGACCACCATTGGCGAAGCGTTGATTTCACTGCTCGAGGCGCATGGCGTCGACACCGTGTTCGGTATTCCCGGCGTCCACACGGTCGAGCTTTATCGCGGGTTGGCGCGTTCGAGGATCCGCCATGTCACGCCGCGCCACGAGCAGGGCGCGGGCTTCATGGCCGACGGCTATGCGCGCGCCGGCGGCCGGCCGGGCGTCGCCTTCGTCATCACCGGCCCGGGTCTGACCAACACCATCACCGCCATGGCACAGGCGCGCGCCGATTCGGTGCCGATGCTGGTAATCTCGGGCGTCAACGCCACGCCGACGCTTGGCAAGGGCCTGGGCTTCCTGCACGAGCTGCCGGACCAGCGCGGCATGATGGAAAAGGTGGCGCTGTTTTCGCAACGCATCACCGAGGCCGGCGAACTGCCCGGCGCGCTCGCCCGTGCCTTCGCGCTGTTTTCCTCGTCGCGGCCGGGCCCGGTGCATATCGAGATTCCGACCGACGTCATGGTCAAGCCTGCCGATGGGATCGCGGCGGTGCTGAGCAATGCCGCGCCACCGGCTGCCGGGGCGACGGCCATCGCCGCGGCGGCCAGCCTTTGTGCGGCGGCTCGGCACCCGCTCATCCTGGCCGGCGGCGGCGCCAAGCGCGCCGAGGATGCGCTGCGGCGCCTGGCCGAAAGGCTGGGCGCGCCGGTCGTCGAGACGACCAATGCGCGCGGCCTGCTCCACCGCCATCCGCTCTGCGTACCGGCCAGTCCCAGCCTGAAAGCCATCCGCGCGCTGATGGGCGAGGCCGATCTGGTCATTGCCGCCGGCACCGAGTTCGGCCCGACCGATTATGACGGCTATGGCGATGGCGGATTTGTCCTGCCGGCCAATCTGATCCGCATCGACATCGGCGCCGATCAGCTGGCGCGCCGTCCGGCGACGGTGGCCATCCAGGCCGACTGCGCCGAGGCGATCGAAGCCTTGCTTGCCGCGCTCGGCTCGGTCGACGCGGGCAGGCAGGACGGGAAGAACCGCGCCGCGGCGGCGCGAAAGGCGGCTCGCGCCGAACTGACCCCCGTCCATGCGGCGCAGGTCCACGCGGTGGAAGCCATCCGCGACGCCCTGCCGGGCGCGATCATCGTCGGCGACTCCACCCAGCCCGTCTACGCCGCCAACCTCTATTACGATCACGACCGGCCGGGCGGCTGGTTCAACGCCGCCACCGGCTTCGGCGCGCTGGGCTACGGCCCGCCGGCGGCGGTGGGCGCGGCGCTCGCCATGCCAGACGCGCCGATCGTCTGCCTCACCGGCGACGGTGGCTTCCAGTTCACCTTACCCGAGCTTGGCGCGGCGCTTGATGCCGCGGCACCCGTTATCTTCGTCGTCTGGAATAACAGGGGCTATCGCGAGATCGAGACTTCGATGCTCGACGTCGGCGTGGAACCCGTCGGCGTGTCCCCGGCACCGCCGGATTTCTGCAAACTGGCCGAGGCCTATGGCATCGGCGCCGAACGGATCGCCGATACCGGCGCCTTACCACTCGCGCTGAAGCGCGCCCGGGCAACGGGGTTGCCGCGCGTCATCGAAATCACGGTCGAGTGAAGCTTCACGCCGGCGTCGATTTTCCTACTTGCATCGTGGTCATTCGCCGGCTTGGCTTTTGCGCGGCAACAATCGCCGCTGCCCGACACATGCAAAGACGCGACGGCTGCCATGTCGAGATATCAATTGAGTGATCGCACGAAAGGCGCGACGCTTCGCGTCGGCGCGGCGAAACAAGCGACATAATCAAAAAAAGACAGGAGCGGTCCAGGATGACGGAAACACTTCAGGGCAGGCATATCGTTGTGACCGGTGGAACCGGTGCGCTCGGCGGCGCGGTCGTCGGCAAGCTGCTGGGCGAGGGCGCGGTCTGCCATGTGCCGAACGCCCATGCCGCGGCACCTTCGCATTTCCCTTTCACCACGCACGAGAACGTCAGGCTGGCGCACAATGTCGACCTCTCCGACTCCGCCAAGGTCGAAGCCTTCTATGCCCAGGTTCCCGCCTTGTGGGGATCGATCCATCTGGCAGGCGGCTTTGCCATGGCGCCGGTGGAGAAGATCGAATCCGCCTCCTTTGCCGAGATGATGGACACCAATGCCCGCACCGCGTTCCTGTGCAGCCGTGCGGCGGTGCGCTCCATGCTGGCGGCGGGCACCGCCGGCCGCGTCGTCAATGTCACGGCACGCGCCGGGCTTGATCCGCGCCGCGGCTCGGGCATGGTCGCCTATGCCGCCTCCAAAGCAGCGGTCGCGGCGATGACGGTGGCCATGGCGGAAGAGCTGAAGCACCAGGGCATCCTGGTCAATGCGGTGGCCCCCTCGACGCTCGACACGCCGGCCAACCGTGCCGACATGCCGGATGCCGATTTCAGCAAATGGGTCAGCCTCGAAGCGGCGGCCGAGGCCATCGCCTACCTGGCCTCGCCCGCCAACCAGGCGATGAGCGGCACGCTGGTGCCGCTCTACGGTCGCGCATAACGCGCATAGTTGACTTCGACGATCCTCGGGCTGCGTCCGAGTTTCCGACAAAGAAAAACCCCGCCGGATCGCTCCGGCGGGGGTTTGTTTCGGGCCTGTGCGAAAGGGCGCTTAGCTGCCCTGCTTCTTCAGCGCGGCGCCCAGGATGTCGCCCAGCGAAGCGCC
Source organism: Mesorhizobium sp. B2-1-3 (assembly GCF_006442495.1). Lineage (NCBI taxonomy): Bacteria > Pseudomonadati > Pseudomonadota > Alphaproteobacteria > Hyphomicrobiales > Phyllobacteriaceae > Mesorhizobium > Mesorhizobium sp. B2-1-3. The sequence continues at coordinate 246,792 of NZ_VFWL01000009.1, read as the reverse complement.
GGAGTCGGTCGAGCCGTACTGGGCGACCGCTTCCTTCTCCTCGGCGATTTCCAGCGCCTTGATCGAGACCTGCAGCTTGCGGGTCTTCTTGTCGAAGGCGATGACGCGGGCGTCGACCTTCTGGCCGACGGTGAAGCGCTCGGGGCGCTGCTCGTCGCGGTCACGGGAAAGGTCGGAGCGCTTGATGAAGGTCTCGATGCCGCTTTCCACCAGCCGCACTTCCAGACCGCCATCCTTGACGCCGATGACCTCACAGGTGACGACGGCGTTCTTGCGCAGCTCGCCTGAAGTCGCCGCTTCGCCAACCGTGTCGCGGGCCAGCTGCTTGATGCCGAGCGAGATGCGCTCCTTCTCGATGTCGACGTCGAGCACCTGCGCCTTGACCATGTCGCCGCGATTGTACTCCTCGATCACCTGCTCGCCCGGACGGGTCCAGTCGAGGTCGGAAAGGTGCACCATGCCGTCCACGTCGCCTTCCAGGCCGATGAACAGGCCGAACTCGGTCTTGTTCTTGACCTCGCCCTCGACCTGGCTGCCGACCGGATGGCTGCGAGCGAAAGCCTCCCACGGGTTCTCCAGCGTCTGCTTGAGACCGAGCGAGATGCGGCGCTTGGCCGGATCGACTTCGAGCACCACGACATCGACTTCCTGCGTCGTCGACAGGATCTTGCCGGGATGCACGTTCTTCTTGGTCCACGACATTTCCGAAACGTGGATGAGGCCTTCGATGCCCGGCTCCAGCTCGACGAACGCGCCGTAGTCGGTGATGTTGGTGACGGTGCCCTTGATCTTCTTGCCGATCGGGAACTTGGTGCCGATCTCCGACCAAGGATCGCTCTCGAGCTGCTTCATGCCGAGCGAGATACGGTGCGTTTCCTGGTTGATGCGGATGATCTGCACCTTGACCGTCTGGCCGATGTTGAGGATCTCGGTCGGATGGTTGACGCGGCGCCATGCCATGTCGGTGACATGCAGCAGGCCGTCGATGCCGCCGAGGTCGACGAACGCACCGTAGTCGGTGATGTTCTTGACCACGCCTTCGACAACCTGTCCCTCTTCGAGGTTCTGCACGATTTCCGAACGCTGTTCGGCGCGGCTCTCCTCGAGCACGGTGCGGCGCGACACCACGATGTTGCCGCGGCGGCGATCCATCTTGAGGATCTCGAAAGGCTGCGGGTTGTGCATCAGCGGCGAGACGTCGCGGATCGGGCGGATGTCGACCTGGCTGCGCGGCAGGAACGCCACGGCGCCGTCGAGGTCGACGGTAAAGCCACCCTTGACCTGGTTGAAGATGACGCCTTCGACGCGCTCACCCTTGGTGAACTTCTCTTCGAGACGCACCCAGCTCTCTTCGCGGCGAGCCTTCTCGCGCGACAGCATGGCTTCGCCAAGCGCGTTCTCGATACGCTCGACATAGACTTCGACCGTGTCGCCGACCTTGAGGGTGGATTCTTTGCCCTTGGCGCCGAATTCCTTCAGCGGCACGCGGCCTTCGACCTTGAGGCCGACGTCGATGATGGCCATGTCCTTTTCGATCGCGGTGATCGTGCCCCGGACAACCTGGCCCTCGCCGGAATGGCCGGCGGTGAATGATTCTTCGAGCATGCTCGCGAAATCGTCGCGAGAGGGATTTGCTACAGACATTGTTTCTCCTGGAATACCCCGCATCTTTAGCGGGGCGTGCGCCGTGGGTTAGCGTTGCGTTGGCCTGCCGGCGTTCCGGGCAAAGAGCCCTTGGCCGCTTAAGGCGGCAAGTCCGGCGCATGAAGAATGCTGGCAGGCTGGTTCGTGCCCGATATGGGTATTTCCTTCGCCTCCAGCAACGGAAGCACGAGGAAAAACCCGGATCAGGCCTTGTTTCCCTTGGACAGCACGTCGTCGATGACAGCTCTGGCCGCGAGAAACGCGGCTTCTATAGCCATTTCGCTGGTATCAAGCAAGTGCGCGTCGGGGGCAGGCTTCAAGGGCGAGTCGGCGCGGCCCATGTCACGCTCGTCGCGGCGCCGGATATCGGCGAGGATTTCGGTGAAATCAGCCGTGCCGCCGATGCTCTCGATCTCGGCCAGCCGGCGTCTTGCCCGCACTTCGGCGCTCGCGGTCACATAGAGTTTGATGTCGGCATCGGGGCACACCACGGTGCCGATGTCGCGACCGTCGAGCACGGCACCCGGAGGGGATTTGGCAAACTCGCGCTGTTTCTCCACCAGGATGCGCCGCACCGTTGGAAACACCGCGACCTTCGAGGCCGCTTCGCCAACCGCATGCGCCGACAAGACGGCCCGGTCGAGCTTCGCCAGGTCGACTTGGCGCGCGGCCGTCTCGGCCGCCGAGACATTGTCGAGCGGCAAGCCAAGCCGCAGCAAGGCATGGGCGACGGCACGGTAGGTGAGGCCGGTGTCGAGCAGGTTCAGTCGGTAGTGATCGGCCAGACGCCGGGCGAGGGTGCCCTTGCCGGCTCCGGCCGGACCGTCGATGGCGATGGTGAAGACGTGTGTCATTGGCAGGCCAGCATACCTGAAACCGAACAGCGTAGCGGTCCGGAGAGAGCTTGCGATCCGTCGCGCCCCCCTCTGTCCTGCCGGACATCTCCCCCACAAGGGGGGAGATTGGCAGTTCCGACGCCTCGCTCACTTCTGCAACGCGGGCGATTTGCGAAGGCCGCTGTGACGGCTGATCTCCCCCCTCGTGGGGGAGATGTCCGGCAGGACAGAGGGGGGCGCTGTCCTGCCGGCATTTCAGTTTGGCCCCAACCCATCAACTCTCACCCGATCTCCGCCCCAAGCCCCGTCATCAGGCTCATGAACTCCGGGAAACTTGTCGCGATCATGTTGGCGTCGTCGATGGTCACCGGCTTCTCGGTCGCCAGCCCCATGATCAGGAAGCTCATGGCGATGCGGTGGTCGAGATGGGTCTGCACGGTCGTGTCCGGGCCATTGGGGTGGCCGCCGAGCCCCTTGCCGCCGGGCTTTCCGCGCACCGCGAGCGATGCCTCACCCTCTGTGCAGTCGACGCCGTTGAGCTTGAGCCCATTGGCTACCGCCGACAGCCGGTCGGATTCCTTTACCCTGAGTTCCTCCAGCCCCTGCATCAGCGTCTCGCCCTCGGCGAAGCTGGCGGCAACCGCCAGCACCGGATATTCGTCGATCATCGACGGCGCCCGTTCGGCCGGCACGGTGACGCCCTTGAGTTCGGAGTAATGCACGCGCAGGTCCGCGACATCCTCACCGCCGGCGTTACGCGGGTTCAAGATCTCGATCTGCCCGCCCATCTCCTGCAAAGTCAAAAGCAACCCGGTGCGGGTCGGGTTCATCAGCACGTTTTCGATCACGATCTCGGAACCCGGCACGATCAGCGCGGCCACCAGCGGGAAGCCGGCCGAGGATGGGTCGCCCGGCACAGCGATCGTCTGGCCGGTGAGCTTGCCCTGGCCCTCGATGAAGATATGGCGCACGCCGCGCTCGTCGGTCTCGACCGACAAATTGGCGCCAAAGCCTTTCAGCATCTTTTCGGTGTGGTCGCGCGTCATGACAGGCTCGATGACGGTGGTGATGCCGGGCGTGTTGAGGCCGGCGAGAAGCACCGCCGATTTCACCTGCGCGGAGGCCATCGGCACGCGATAGGTGATCGGGGCGGCATGCTTTGGCCCATGCAGCGTGATCGGCATGCGGTCGCCGGGCGTTGCCTTCAGCACCTGCACGCCCATCTGGCGCAGTGGCTCCAGCACGCGGCCCATCGGCCGGCCTGACAAGGAAGCATCGCCGATGAAGGTCGTTTCCATGTCATATGTGCCGACCAGCCCCATGGTCAGCCGCGAGCCGGTACCGGCGTTGCCGAAGTCGAGCGGCCCTTCCGGCTGCAGCAGCGCGCCGTTGCCGGTGCCGCGGATCACCCATTCGTCGCCGCGCTTCTCGATATGCGCGCCCATCGCCTTCATGGCGGCACCGGTGCGCATGACGTCCTCGCCTTCGAGCAGGCCGGTGATGCGGGTCTCGCCGGAGGCGAGCCCGCCGAACATGAAGGAGCGGTGCGAGATCGACTTGTCGCCCGGCACGCGCGCCGTACCGGAAAGCGCTTGACATTTACGGGCGGTGGCCGGCTTGGAAGCGGCGGCGTGAGACATGGAAGTTCCCTGGACGGAATGCCGGCGGGCCGGCGCTTTTCATTTGTTGCGGCGGTCTCGTATCACGGTGGGCCGAAATGGTCATCCCCCATGGTCGACGCTTGACGCTAGGCCTTTCAACGCATGGTTTTGGGACGCCGGCTTTTGGCTTTGACAGCGCTGCAAACAGTGGTTAAGGGGACCACTCTTTTATCGACGAGGCTTGCCGTGGCAAAAACCGAACTTGGCACAAAGCGTATCGACCCTGAAACGGGTCGAAAATTCTACGACCTGAACAAGGACCCGATCGTCTCGCCCTACACCGGCAAGACCTATCCGCGTTCCTATTTCGAGGAAGGCAAGATCGCCGCCCTCGAGGAGGAAGAGGAAGTGGCCGAGAAGGAAGTGGACGCCGAGGACGAGGAGGGCGTAGAAGTCGTCTCGCTCGAAGAGGCTGACGAAGACGTCAAGGGCGACGATCTGCCCGATCTCGGCGACGACGAGGATGATGTCGACCTGGGCGACGACGAGGACGATACGTTCCTCGCCGACGAAGAGGAAGAAGACGACGATGTCGCCGACATGATCGGCGTCGGCGACGACGACGACGAGGTCTGACAAGGCCGGGAACGCAAGCGTTTGCCGGCTTTCGCAGCTTGTGAAGAAAAAGCCGCTGATGAAGGCTTGATATTGACGAAGGGCGGGGTTAGAAGCCGCCTGCACTAACGGCGCGGTCTCCAACCCGCGCCGGATCTCTTCGCCGGAAACGGCGCCGGTTGACTGCCGGAAGTGGGGCCATAGCTCAGTTGGGAGAGCGCTTGAATGGCATTCAAGAGGTCGTCGGTTCGATTCCGATTGGCTCCACCAAACAGTCACTTTTCCAAATTTCGGGGTTGTAGAAACCGGATTCAGCTTCGGAATTTTTGGACATCGCTGCCCGCCGCAGCCTGAAGCGCGCCGCTCAGGCGGTCGACGCGGCGGTTTCGTTCTGGCCGCCCGCTCCACTGATGCTGGGCTGCCTGCCGATTTCGCTGCCGTCGGGCGCGCCGGTGCTTACGCAATATGCGGCCATTGACTAAAACGGTTCCTGTTTGATTCGCTTTGAACGGGACCGTCATGAGCAAAGCCCTCACGTCCTTCGCCCTGGTCGCGGTGCTGACAGCGCTGCTCATGGCCTTGAGCCTGGTGGTGGCCAGGCACGGCTACCCCTACGGTGCGATCGGCGTCAGGCGCCTCGACGGCATTGCCGATGCCGGGATGTTCATTCCACTCGCCGCCGTCTATTTCTTCAGCGCGCTGCTGATGATGATCCTGCCGATCAGAGCCGCCGGCATCGTGCTCACCCATGCAGCCGATGCCATCTTCTGGACCGTGATCGTGCTCCTTGCCTCCATCGTAGGCTGTCTCGTCGCCAGATGGGCATTCGGCCAGCGCGACGCCCTATGGGCGCTGCTGAACTGGCGGTTCCTGTTTGCGGCGGCTATCGTCGGTTGCCACTTCGTCATGAACGAGCTTCGCCGCAACGTGCTCTTGCGCAGTCTGTTTTTCGTTGTCTTCGCGGCGGCCACGCTGGCCTGCCTGTTCTGGTCGTTCACGCTCTGAGAGCCGTTTCGATCCACGTCCAGAGATAGGATGCCAGGCCGCGATCGACATGGATGCGCAGTCGGTCCCGGTGGCGGTAGGCGATGGCGCTGACGCCGGCGAAGGAAAGTGCGGCACTGGCGCTTTCCTTGTTTGGGTCAAGCGTTGATCCGCGCGCGATGAAAGCGTCGATCGCCGAGCCTTTGACCTCGAACACATGAAGTCCAGCGCTGATCGCCGTCACCGCGAAACCTTCCGCGTGCCAGCCCGCGGCGATGGCGAGCGGCGTGCTCGACACGACGAGCAGGCGGTCGCGCGCCAGCCGCGCCGCATAGCGGTCACCTTGCGCGCTGCCAAAGGCGCCCACGCCGTTGCCGTCCATGCCGGATATCCGCGCCCAGGCGTCGAGATTGCCGCTGACCAGCAATTGGCGGAGGCCCGGGATCGTACGCGCCTCGAGACCCGGTGCACCGATGGTTGCCGACTGCCAGTCCGGCGCTACCGGCCATTTTTGGGCGAGATCACGCATTGAACCGGTCTCCTGCCGGGTCGAAGGCGCAAGGAGCGGCGATCGTCGCCGTCATCGCCTTGCCGAGATGTTGGATTTCGATCGTTTCGCCGTGGCGGGCCGCACCGCGCTCGATCAGGCCGAGCGCAACCGGCCGGCCAAGCGTAGGGCTCCGGTAGCTCGATGTGACAAAGCCCTGGCTGCGCAGCTTGCCGCCGCTGCGCTTGATGCCATGCGCGCCAGTTGGCAGCGGCGCTTCGCCGGACGGGACCGCCAGCCCGACCAGCTGCATGCGGTCGCCGCGCGAAGCCTCTTCGGTGAACAGCGAGCGGCGGCCGACGAATTCGGTCTGGCGCTTTGCCCGCGGGCCCTCGACGCCGAGGTCGTGCGGCAGCGTGGTGCCGTCGGTGTCCTTGCCGATCACGATGAAGCCTTTCTCGGCGCGCAGGATCATCAGCGCCTCGAGGCCGATGACAACCGCATCGAACGCCTGCCCGGCGTCGCGCAGGCGCGCCCACAAGGACTCCGCGCGATCGGCCCGGATGGAGATCTCGTAGCTTCTGTCGCCGGTGAAGCTGACGCGGGTGATGCGCACCTCGTCGCCGTCATAGCTGCCCTGGCCGACCGCCATGTGCGGCAGCTCGCCATCCTCGAGCGAAAGGCCGAGATCAACCGTCTCGAGCAGTTTCCGGGCGTTCGGTCCCGAAACGGTCAGGGTCGCCATTTCCGCGGTGGCGTTGTGGATGTAGACCGCGCCGCGCCCGAACCGGTCCTGGCGCCACTCCTCCAGCCGCGCATGCACGGCGGCCACGTGCGAGGACGAGCACGACACGACGAAGCGATGCTCGTCTAGCCGCACCAGCACGCCGTCATCGAAGACCACGCCATTCTCGGACAACATGAAGCCGTAGCGGCAGCGGCCCGGCTTCAGCGTCGACATCGTGTTGTAATAGACGAAATCGACGAACGCGGCCGCCTTGGGTCCGATCACCTCGATCTTGCCCAGCGTCGAGCCATCGAACAATGCGACGGACTGGCGGGCGCGACGGGCCTCGTCCTGGATCGTGCGATCCGCATCGCCGCCCCCATAATAGGCCGGGCGCAGCCAGCCGCCATACTCCTGGAACACGGCGCCGCTGGCACGATGCACGCTCTCCAGCGGCAGCCGCCGCACCGGCGCCATCAGTTCGCCGCTGCGCGCGCCGGCGAAGCTCGCCAGCGGAACCGGCGTGAACGGCGGACGATAGGTCGTGGTGCCGACTTCCGGCACCGTGCGGCCGGTGATCCCGGCCATCAGCGCCAGGCCAGGCAGGTTGGAGGTCTTGCCCTGGTCGGTCGCCATGCCGAGCGTCGTGTAGCGCTTCAGATGTTCGACCGAGACGAAATTTTCGCGCGCCGCCAGCTCTATGTCCTTCACCGTCACGTCGTTCTGGTAATCGATCCAGATGCGTCCCTTCGAACCCGGCGTTGGCCATGCCGCTACTATCCCGCTGGTCGCCTCCGTTCCGCTGCTGCGCGGCACTGCTGCCTTCGTCGGGCCGAGCGACGCGACGGCTTTCTGCGAACCGGCGAATACCTCCGACAACGAAACCGCGCCGGCGGCAGCTCCGGCCACCGCTATGGCCTCGACCGGGTCGCCCGGCAGGAAGGCCGCGCGCGCCTCGCTCCAGGCGAGCTTGCCCTTGGCCTGGCCGAAGAGATGGATGGTCGGTGTCCAGCCGCCCGACACCAGCACACAATCGGCATCGAGCCTGGTGCCGTCGTCCAGCATCACACCCTCGACGCGCAGCTTGCCGGCCGCGGCGGTGAGCGCGCGGCCCTTGAGCATCCGCACCTTGGCGGGCGCGGCGGGCATACCGTCGCGCCTGATGTCGACAAGCGTGACGTCGGCGCCAGCCTCGGCGGCCGCCTCCGCCACTTCATAGGCGCTGTCATTGTTTGCGGCGACGACGATATGGCGGCCGGCCAGCACCGCATGGCGCCTGAGATAGCTGAGCGCTGCGTCCGCCGAGAGAATGCCCGGCAGGTCATTGTTGGCGAATGGCAGGGGCCGCTCGATGGCGCCCGTCGCCAGCACGATCCGGCGCGGCCTGACCCGCCACAGCGTGTCCGGCCGGCCGTCGAAATGCCGCTGGTTAAGCCCGACCAGATTATGGTCGTAGATACCGAAAGCGGTGGTCGAAGGCAGGACCAGGTGACCGCCGGCGGAAAGCCCCGCAACCGTCTCCTCGACCCACACGGCGGCCGGTTTGCCGTCGATCTCGCCGGCGCGGTGACCGAGCGATCCGCCGGGCTTTTGCTGGTCGTCGACCAGCATGACGGACCGGCCTGCGCCGGCCGCCAGCCTTGCCGCTGCCAGCCCGGCCGGTCCGGCGCCGATCACCAGCACGTCGCAATGGTGGTTGATCTGGTCGGCCGGGCCGGGCGACGTCCAGTCCTTGTCTACCTGACCCAGTCCCGCCATGGCGCGAATGCGTGGCTCGAACATGTGCCAGTCCGGCCACATGAAGGTCTTGTAGTAGAAGGCGGCCGGAATGAAGCGGGAAAAGCGGTCGAGGAAGGCGTTGCGGTCGGCCAGCGCATTGGGTGTCGCGTTGACGCTTTTGGCCACCAGCCCGTCGCGCGCCGGCTCGGTCGTCGCACGCGTGTTCGGCGTCGTCTGCGGGCCGCTGATATCCACCAGCGCGTTCGGCTCTTCGACGCCCGCGCCCCAGATGCCGCGCGGCCGGTGGTATTTGAAGCTGCGGCCGACGACCGCGACATCGGCGGCCAGCAGCGCGGAGGCGATGGTGTCGCCGGCGAATCCCTGTACGGTGGCGCCGTCGAAGCTGAAGCGGATCGGGCGCGAGCGGTCGATGGCGCTGCCACCCGTGCTAAGGCGCGAGGCGGTCACGCCGCGTGCTCCCCGCCCAGGGCAGCCGAAGACAGCACCTTGTGCGTAACGGTGTCACGCTCCATGACGAAGAATTCGCCGCAGTTCATATGCACCCAGATCTCGCGCGCCGCGCCTTTTGGGTTGGAGCGCAGATAGAGGTAGTTGGCCCAGTGCTCGATCGGCACCTCGGCGCCATCAGGCCTGACATTGCCGGCATCGCCGCCATAGTGGAATTCGGTCTCGTCGCGCGGGCCGCAGAACGGGCAAGGGAAAAGCTGCATGGCAAACCTCAGTCGTCGTCTTATGCATGTCGTTGCCCTAAGGCCGCTCGGCGCTTTTGCGCGACATGCATCAATGCGCGATGCCGGAACCGGCCGCTTCGTCGATCAGCCGCCCGCTGGCAAAGCGGTCGAGATCGAAGGGGCGGCTGATGTCGTTGTGCCTGCCCGTTGCCAAAAGGTTCGCCAGAAGCGTGCCGCCGGCGGGGATCGCCTTGAAGCCGCCCGTGCCCCAGCCGCAATTGAGGAACAGATTGGGCAGTGGCGATTCACCGATGATCGGCGAGGAGTCCGGCACGACGTCGACGATCCCGGCCCATTGCCGCATCAGCTTCAGCTGGCCGAAGATCGGGAACATTTCCAACAGCCCCGCGATCACCCCCTCCAGCGTCGGCAGGTTACCGCGCTGGGCATAGGAGGGAGTGCGGTCGAGCCCGCCGCCGATGACGATCTCGCCCTTGTCGGATTGGCTGACATAGACGCCCGTGCCGGGCGACAGCACCACCGTGTCGAGGATCGGCTTGACCGGTTCGGTTACGCAGGCCTGCAGCGCATAGGAATTGATCGGCAGGCGGAAGCCGGCCTTGGCCGCCAGCACCGAGGAATGTCCTGCCACGGCCATGCCGATGCGGTCCGCGCGGATGGCGCCACGCGTCGTCTGGACGCCGCGGCAGCGGCCGCCCTCGACGATGAAGTCGGTGATTTCGCAGTTCTGGATGATGTCGACGCCGAGTCGGCTCGCGGCCCGTGCATAACCCCAGGCGACCGCGTCGTGGCGCGCGGTGCCGGCCCGGCTTTGCCAGATGCCGCCGAACACGGGAAAGCGCGCATTGGCCGTGAAATTGTAGATCGGCGCCACCCGGCGCACATCCTGGGGCGAAAACAGCTCCGCATCGATGCCGTTGATCTGCATGGCATTGACTGTGCGTGCCCCGGTCTCCATTTCGGCGGTCGAGTGGCACAGGCTGACCATGCCGCGCTGCGACAGCATGACGTTGTAGTTGAGGTCCTTCGACAGTCCCTCATAGAGCCGGTGCGCCAGCCCATAGAGCTCGACGCTCTGCGGATAGTAATAGTTGGAGCGCACCACGGTCGTGTTGCGGCCGGTATTGCCGCCGCCGATCCAGCCCTTTTCCAAAACCGCTACTCTGGCGATGCCGTGATTCTTCGCCAGGTAATAGGCCGTCGCCAGCCCGTGGCCGCCGCCGCCGATGACGATCGCGTCGTAGGACGGCTCCGGCTCGGGCGAGCGCCAGGCCGGCTCCCAGCCGGTCTGGCCGGCGAGGCCTTCCTTCAAGAGCGACAAAGCGGAATAGCGTCTGGTCATGGCGTGCTGGAGGAGGTTGGTTCAATGGGCTGAGGCGTAACGCTATTGTACATATATGTCTAGTTCGTGCCGTGATGTAAAAGCGCGGCTGTCGCTAACGGCTGCGCGAAAGCGTTTCCTCGACATAGCGCGAAAAATCCTCGACGTCCTGTGCCGTGGGCTCCTGGCCGGTGAAGCTGCGCAGATAGGACGCGACGTGCGGCAGACGGCTGCTCATCGGTTCATCGAGCTCGAGCGAGTAGTAGCCGATCTGCATGAAATAGAGCACGCGGGCGCGCACGAAGGCGTCTTCCTCGTCATAGCCGTGGCGCCTGAACATGTCGCGAATGGCGTCGACGCGCTCCTCGTCGGCGTCGTCGAGAGCCCGCCTGATGACGGGCGATCGCCGGGCCCACGCCCTGATCGCGAAATCCAGCTGCGGATCGAACAGCTTCTCGTCCACCCAGCACTCGAAGATGCTCATCACCCCGCGGATGACGGTCGCGGAAGGCCGCGCGGCGCGTTCGACGATGAACCTTGTATTGGTCTGCCGCCAATAATCCAGCAGTTGGTCGAGCAGGTCCTGGCGGCTCTTGAAGTACCAATAGAAACTGGAACGCGACACATCGAGCTTCTGGCCGAGCGTCTGCACACGGACGCTTTCGACGCCGTCCGAAATCAACGTTTCAAGCGCGAGCTTGAGCCAGTCTTCCCGGGTGACCTTGATGTTGCCGGTGGCGCCGGCGCGCTGGGTTGTCGTGTCGGTGGCTTCCATCGGCACGACGCATGACACGCCGCCCCGGGCAAATCAAGACTATGGACATACATGTACAGACCCGTTTCGTGGTGATTGGAACGATGTGTCGCCGAACCTGTTGGGCCAAGGACGATGCGACGCGGGCAGCAGGTCGCGCGGGGCCGCGAACCGAGAGACTTTGTCGCGGCCGTCCGCGCAAAGCGTGCTTTCCCGCAGCGCAATTGTCTGGCAAATACAATCACACAGATGCCGCCGCGCGGCGAACCAGCAGGAAAGACACGACATGGCACCGCTTCGACAGAACCTCATCGACGGCGAGTGGGTCGGCGATGCCGGCTCCCGCAACATCAACCCGTCCGATACCGGCGACATCGTCGGCGAATACGCTTCCGCAGGTGTCGAACATGCGGCACAGGCGATCGCCGCGGCCAAGGCGGCCTTTCCCGCCTGGTCGCGCTCGGGTCTGCTGGTCCGTCACGCGGTGCTGAAGAAGACGTCGGACGAGATCCTGGCGCGCAAGGACGAGATCGGCCGCAACCTTGCGCGCGAGGAAGGCAAGACGCTGGCCGAAGGCATTGGCGAGACCATTCGAGCCGCCCAGATCTTCGATTTCTTCGCCGGTGAGACACTGCGCCTCTCGGGCGAAGTCGTGCCTAGCGTGCGGCCGGGCGTCGGTGTCGAGATCACGCGCGAAGCGGTCGGCGTGGTTGGCATCATCACCCCGTGGAACTTCCCGATCGCCATTCCCGCCTGGAAGATCGCCCCGGCGCTTGCCCACGGCAACACCATCGTCTTCAAGCCGGCGGATCTCGTTCCCGAGAGCGCCTGGACCATCGTCGACATACTGCACCGTGCCGGCCTGCCCAAGGGCGTGCTCAACCTCGTCATGGGCAAGGGCTCGGTGGTCGGCCAGGCGATGCTTGACAGCCCGGACATCAACGCCATCACCTTCACCGGCTCGGTTGGCACCGGCAAGCGCGTCGCCGCGGCGAGCGTCGAGCACATGCGCAAGTTCCAGCTCGAAATGGGCGGCAAGAACCCGCTGGTGGTGCTCGACGATGCCGACCTCGCTACGGCTGTCGATTGCGCGATCAACGGCGCTTTCTTCTCGACCGGCCAGCGCTGCACGGCTTCGTCCCGGCTGATCGTGACGAACGGCATTCATGACCGTTTCGTCGAAGCGCTCAAGGAACGGATGGACAAACTGGTCGTCGGCGATGCGCTCGACGCGCAGACCCAGATCGGTCCCGTCGTCGATGCGACGCAGCTCAAGCAGGACGAAGACTACATCGCCATCGGCGTCAGGGAAGGCGCCACGCTCGCCTTCGGCGGCGAGCGGCTTGACCGCAAGACGCCGGGCTTCTTCCTGCGGCCGGCGCTGCTGACCGATGCCACCAACGCCATGCGCAGCTCGCGAGAGGAGATTTTCGGACCTGTCGCCAGCGTCATCCGCGTCAAGGACTATGACGAGGCGCTCGCCGTCGCCAACGATACGCCATTCGGACTGACGTCCGGCATCTGCACGTCCAGCCTCAAGCACGCCACGCATTTCAAGCGCAATTCGGAGGCCGGCATGGTGATGGTCAACCTGCCGACGGCGGGTGTCGATTTCCATGTTCCCTTCGGTGGCCGCAAGGGCTCGAGCTACGGTCCGCGCGAACAGGGCCGATACGCCATGGAATTCTACACCACCGTGAAGACCGCCTACACGTTTGCAGGCTGATCGGGGCGCCGGCTGACCGGGCCGGCGAAGCCTTCGCGTGCACCAAGAGACAAGGCGATGACAGTTCAAGACAAGGATCTGACCTGGCTCAATCCGCCGCCGCATCATTCCATCGACGGCGATGCGGTTCATGTGCGCACCGGCAAGGAGACGGACTTCTGGCGCGAGACCTTTTACGGTTTCTGGCGCGACAACGGCCATTTCCTCTACAAGCGCGTAGAGGGCGATTTCACCGCGGAAGTCACCGTCAACGGACGCTATGAGGTGCTCTACGACCAGGCGGGGCTGATGCTCCGCCTCAGCGAAACGCATTGGATCAAGGCCGGCATCGAATACACCGACGGCGTCATGTATTTTTCGGTCGTCGTCACCAACGATGCCTCGGACTGGTCGTTGGCCACCATTCCGGCCGGTCCGGATGGCGTTGCGATCCGGTTGACCCGCCATGCCGAGACCATCCGCGTCCAGTACCTGGATGTCTCCGACGGTCATTGGAAGCCGGTGCGGCTCGCCTACTTCCCGGTCTCGAAGGCGGTCGATGTCGGCATGATGTGCTGTTCGCCGCAGCGCGAAGGCTTCGAGGTCACCTTCACCGGCTTTTCGGTCGGCCCGCCGATTTCGCGGGACCTGCACGGCTGAAGCCCGCGCCAACGCCGACGGGACACAAGTGTCATCGCCTGGACCACGCCAGCCAGCGTGCCGCCAGATGCCTCCACAAAGGGGTGAACTGCGTTCGCCGGTAAGCGTCGCCGGCCATTTTGATGCCTTGCGCCTGTGTCGGGAAGGGATGGATGACGTCGGCCAGCGCGTGCAATCCCATGCCCGACCTGATGGCGAGCGACACCCCGTTGATCATCTCGCCGGCATGGGCGGCGACCACGGTCGCACCGAGGATGCGGTCTGATCCTTCCCTGACATGGATTTTGACGAAACCCTCTTCCTCGCCGTCCATCACCGCGCGGGCGACATCGTGCATCAGCACCGTATAGGTCTTGACCGGAATGCCGTCGCGGCGCGCCTCCACCGGATAGAGGCCGACATGGGCGATTTCCGGATCGGTGTAGGTGCACCACGGAACCACCAATTCGCTCAGCCTCTTGCGCCCGAGAAACAGGGCGTTCTGCACGACCATGCGGGCTGTTGCTTCAGCGGTATGCGTGAATTTGTAGTCGAGGCAGACATCGCCCGCCGCATAGATGCGCGGGTTTGAGGTCCTGAGATAATCGTCCACCTTGATGCCTTTGGCATCGTGGGCAACCCCCGCCTCGTCGAGGCCAAGACCGTCGACATTGGGCGAGCGGCCTATGCCGGTGATGATCTCGTCGACGGAAATGGTCGTCGTGTCGCCGTCCCGCACCAGATCGGCGAGCTTCTTGTCGCCTTCCCTGCGCACCGCCACCACTTCGGTGTTCAGTCGGACCTCGACCCCCTCGCGCGCCAGCGCCTCCGAAAGGATCTGCGCGGCGTCGCGTTCCTCGCCGGGCAGGAACATCGGATCGCTCTGCGCCAGGATGACCTTCGCACCGAGCAGGCAGAAGGCCTGCGCTGTCTCGCAGCCAAGCGGCCCGCCGCCGATGACCAGCAGCCGCTTCGGGCAGTCGACAAGGTCGAACATCGTCTCGTTGCTGAGATAGCCGGCCTCGACCAGGCCGGGAATGGATGGAAACTCCGGCCTCGCGCCTGTCGCGATCAGCGCCTTGCGGAAGCGCAGCGTGGTTCCCGCGACGGTCACGCAATCGCTTCCCTCGAACCGGGCTTCGCCGAAATGAACGTCGATGCCCAGCGCAGCAAGCGCCTCAGCGCTGTCGGCATGGCTGATCCGTTGCCGGATGCGCCGCATCCTGGTCATCGCGCGCTGGAAATCGACGCGAAGATGGTCCGGCGCATCGGCTCCGAAATTCTCGGCATCGCGCATGTCGGCATAGAGCCTGGATGTACGGATGATCGACTTGGACGGGATGCAGCCGGTGTTGATGCACGTGCCGCCGATCAACCCGCGTTCGATCAGCGCCACTTTCGCGCCGAGGCTTGCCGCTTCGGTCGCGGCAGTCAAGCCGGCAGGCCCGGCGCCGACGACGACGAGATTGTATGGTCCGGTGGGCGGCGGGTTTCGCCAATGCGGCGGATGGGCGCCCCTGACCAGCTCGACATCATTGTGGTCGGCCGGAAAACCGGCAGCTTTCGTCCCTTCAAGCGACATCGCGGCCATCCGGGCTTGCCGGCTGCGACAGCCATCCGCCTGTGAACCCCGCCTTGTTAAGGCCGCGGCGGATGTACTGGTTGGAACGCATCAGCTCCCACACCAGGCGCGAGCGGTGGTTCTCGATCATCATCACCACGATGCCCTGGTCGAGGCCGAAATGGCCTTCCGACACCCAGCCGTCGCGGCCGAATTTTCGCCGGTTGGCCAGCGTCGGGTTGAAGCCGCTCGGCAGCCGGAAATTGTCGATCACCTGGGGGTAGCGATCCGCGAGATGGCGCAGCGCCGCCATGCAGATGTCAGGCGCGAAAGGCAGCGACGCCGGATAGGACCACGGCGCGATCGTGCCGTCGTCCGGCCCGAAGGGCGCACCGCGCGCGACGTAGCCGGAAAACCGGCGCCGCCGCCGTTGTATGCTGCTGCGAAAGCCGCCCGGTCCGTCCCCGGCCGAAAGCCCCCAGAGGTTCTCTCCGTAGCCGTCATAGCCATACGGATTGTGCCGAGCATAGTCGCGGTGCAGGTAGGTCGAGCGGCGGCTGTTTTCGAAATAGTCCGAATTCTTCTCGCGCATGAAAGCGTCGCGGATGCCGGCGAAATCGATCCAGGCATGAGAGAACTGGTGCATGAACAACGGACCGCCATAAAGCACGTCGTAGCCGTAGATGTTTTCCCACTGATAGGTCGCCGTCCAGCCCGCGTAGCTGTCGTCGGACGTCGGGCTGTCGGGCGAGGCCATCGACAGGACATAGAGGATCGTCGCCTCATTGTAGCCTTCCCAGCCATAGTGGAGAAAGCCGCTCTTCGGTTTCCAGCCCTGTCGCAACGTCGGACTGCTGCCTTGCGCCCATCGCCAGTCGACGCGCCGGTAGAGCGCCTCGGCCAGCCGGCGGATTTCGGCTTCCTCGTCATCGTCGCCCCGGAAATAGGCGCCTGCCACGAGAATGCCGGCCATCAGCAATGCCGTATCCACCATCGACAGTTCGCAGCGCCACACCCGAAGTCCGGTGCGAATGTCGAGGAAATGATAGTAAAAACCCTTGTGGCCGGTGACGTCAGCGCCACTGCCTTGCGTGCTGGTCCAGAAGAAACGCAGCGCGGCGAGCGTCAGCTCCACCGCTGCTTCCCGCGCCATCCAGCCGCGCTCGACCCCGATCGGATAGCAGGAGAGCGCAAAGCCTACGACCGCGATGCTGGCCGGTGAATTCGGCCGCGACGTGTCGGCGACCAGCCCGTTTTCGGGGTTCACGTTTTCCAGAAAATAGCCGAAGGCCGCGCGCTGGAAACGATCCAGAAGGTCGTCGTCCGACAGGATGGCAGGCTCGACTTTAAGCAAATGCGGCAAGCTCCGGTCTGGTCGTCGCGATTGCCGGGGAAAGGTGCAGGAATTGCGCGCGGGCCGATCTGTCACGCATGGTCATGTCTTCGCCCTCATTGTTGCCGTTGCCGGGTTCCGGCTTCGGCCATTGTACGCTTGTCCAGCTCCGTTGGTTGCTTCCTCACGCGCAATTGTAGTTGCTTGCCGCCAGCCGGAAAGCGCCGCACCACATCAGTAGGTGGCGCGGCCGCCGGAGACGTCGAAGACGGCAGCCGTCGTGAACGAACATTCCTCCGAGGCGATCCAGCAAATCAGCGCCGCCACCTCGTCGACCTCGCCAAAGCGCGCCATCGGTATCTTGGAGAGCATGAAATCGATATGCTCCTGGTTCATCTGCTTGAAGATCGCCGTGCGCACCGCCGCCGGCGTGACGCAGTTCACGGTTATGCCGGTCTTGGCCAGTTCCTTGCCGAGCGATTTGGTCAGGCCGATCACCGCGGCCTTGGATGTGCTGTAGGCGGAAGCGTTGGGATTGCCTTCCTTGCCGGCGATCGAGGCGATGTTGACGATGCGGCCGTAATTGCGCTCCAGCATGTGCGGGACGAGCGCCTTGTTGCAGTAGAAGACACCGTTGATGTTGATGTCGATGACCAGACGCCAGTCCTCCACCGGATAGTCCCAGGCGGTCATGTTGGGACCGGTGATGGCGGCGCTGGTGATCAGGATGTCGACCCCGCCATGCGCCTCGATCGTCGACCGCGCCGCCCGATCCACCGCCGCCGGGTCGGCGACATCGACGGTCTGGCCATGCAGCGCCGGGATCGAAGCCCTGGCCGCTTCGATCTGGGCGGGATCGCGGTCCCAAACCGAAACGCGCCCGCCTTCTTGGACCAACCTCTGTGCGACGGCGAGGCCGATGCCGGATGCGCCGCCCGTAATCACCGCCGAGCGTCCGGCAAACCGTTCCGCGAAAATCGTCGGCATCTCATTTTCCCCTGTCCTGGCGCAAATCGGCTCCGCTCGGCGAAACCATGTTCGGGGGTGACTGTGAGGTCGCCGCCGGCCAAGTTCAAGCCGGCATGCACCTCGATCGTCTGGGCCAATCCCTGAGGCGCGTTATGCCGGGCTCCCCTCGATCTGCCTGTCCAGCGCTTGCACCAGCGCCACCGGCGCCAGGCCTATCTGTCCCAGCGGTACAGGAAGAACTGCAGGAACAATTCCCGCTCGGTGGTGATGTCGAGTTTCTCATAGATGCGCCGGCGATGGTTCTTGACCGTGCCGACGGTGATGCCGAGCCGCTCGGCAATGTTGGCGGTCGGATGGCCGGCCAGGATCAGTTGCACGAGCTCCCTTTCCCTGAGCGACAGTTCCGGCCACAGGCTCGCTGGAATTGTGGGCTGCTGGCGCGGCGAGGCGCCGGGGCTGGAGGGCGCCGAACTGCGCGAGAAATCGCTTCCGCGCGCCTTGATGTCGAGCGCGTGCAGCGCCTCGAACACCGGCAGCCGCTCGGTCAGCAGGGCGATCTCGCTGTCCTTGAACGCCGTCGTCGAGCGATCGAGGAAAATGCCGAGGCACCAGTCGCCGCCATCGGCCAGCATGATGCCGACTTCATCGCATATCTCCGATTGCGCGAGGAAGCCGGCTATGTACTGGCCGCGTTTCGCCTCGTCGTCGGCCAGCCGCTTGAGCGGCATGATGCCCAGCCGGCGCTCGCGCCGCCAGGAAGCGTAGAAGGGGTCGAACACGTAATAATTATCAAGGTAGCGCCGCACCATCTCGTCGGAGAAGCGCCGGTGCTTGACGAATTGCGGCGTCTGCGTCGCCGAGTAGCGCGTCACCGTCACCAAGTCATGCGCGATGTCGGCGCCGATCAGGTCGATCAGGCAGTCGACATGCCTGTCGGTGCCGGTGGCGGCGATCGCCATGGCGAGCGGCGCCCAGATGTTGCCCATGCGCATGCCTCTTTTTCGGCGACGAGCTCCCGCCCGTCATTGTGCCTTTAGGCATATGGCGCGATCCGGTCCCGCGAATCTAGCCTGTGGTCATGCTCGGCAAGGGAAGGCGACCCGTGGACCATATCTCTACCAATCCCATCGTCATCGGCATCGACGCCGGCGGCACCATGACCGACACCATCCTTGTCGATCAGGACGGCCGCTTCAAGATCGGCAAGTCGGCAACGACGCCGAAGAACGAGGCCGAGGGGTTCCTCGCCTCGGCCGAGGACGCGGCGGACGCCTGGGGCATCTCGCTCGAGGCCCTGTTTTCGGGCGTCAATGTGGTGCTCTATTCCGGCACCGGCATGCTCAACACGCTGCTGTCGCGCACCGGCAGGAAACTCGGCCTGATCACCACCAAGGGCCTTGAGGACATGATCCTGATGGGTCGCGGCCTGCAGGCCTGGGCTGACTATTCCTATGCCGACCGGCTGCACGCTGTGACGCATCATCATCCCGATCCGCTGGTGCCGCGCCGCCGCACTCACGGCGTCACCGAGCGCATCGACCAGTTCGGCGACATCATCCTGCCGCTCTATGAGCATGAGGTCCGTGCCGCGGCGAAAAAGCTGATCGCCGACAAGGTCGAGGCGGTCTGCATCATGACGATCTTCTCGCATGTCAATCCAGTGCATGAGAAGCGCATCGCCGAGATCTGCCGCGAGGAGATCGCCGCCGCCGGAGCCGACATCCTCGTCTACAGCAGCCATGAGGTGCGCCCGGTCATCCGCGAGCAGTCGCGGCTGAACTCGGTGCTGATCGAGGCCTACGCCACCTCGCGCGGCCGCAAGCAGCTCAAGGGGATCGAGGACGTCTCGAAGAAATACGGCTTCAAATATGGCGTGCAAACGCTGCTCTCCTTCGGCGGCCTCACCTCGATCAACCATCCGCGCCTGCACGAAACCATGATCTCCGGCCCGATCGGCGGGATTTTGGGCGCGGCCTATGTCGGCAAGCTGATCGGCAATGACTCGCTGATCTGCTCGGACATGGGCGGCACCTCCTTCGACATGGGCGTCATCACGCGCGGCCAGACACGGATCGAGAATGAGCCGCTGATGGACCGGTTCAAGCTGAATGTGCCGACGCTGCATCTCGACACGATCGGCGCCGGCGCCGGCATGGTCCTCAAGGTCGATCCGCTGACGAAGAAAGTCTCGCTCGGGCCGGAAAGCGCCGGTGCCGATCCCGGCCCGATCTGCTTCGCCAGGGGCGGCACCGAGCCGACCATCGCCGATTGCGACGCCATCCTCGGCCGGCTGAACCCGCATTATTTCCTCGGCGGCAAGGTCGTGCTGCAGGTCGAGAAGGCGCGCAAGGCCTTCGAGGAGAAGTGCTCCAGCCTGCTCGGCGTCGGCGTGGAGGAGGCCGCCGAAGGCATGATCGAGATGCTGGAGGCAGACGCCAACAACGCGCTGCGCCGCGTCATCTCCGGCCAGGGCATCCACCCTTCGGAGTTCACATTGCTTTCCTATGGCGGCTCGGGGCCGCTGCATCTGGCCGGCTGTTCCAGGGGCATCGGCTTCAAGGATATCATCACCTTCCAGTTCGCGGCCGCTTTCTCCGCCTTCGGCTGCACCACGGCGGATTTCATGCGCCGGCATTCGGTATCCACCCAGATCGACATCGGCGCGCGGGCGAGTGAGGCCGAGCTGCTGGCCTTCGGTGCCAGAGTGACTGCGGTCTGGGACGATCTCACCAGGGCCGCGGTCGACGAGATGGTGGCCGACGGTCATGCGCTGGACAAGATCAGGACGGTGCCGTTCCTGATGATGCGCTATACCGGCCAGCTCGAGGACGTCGAGGTGATGGCGCCGCTCTCGGCGATCAATTCGGCCGGCGACATGTGCAAGGTCATCGACGAGTTCGAGGCGGTCTACGCCAAGGTCAACCATCGCGTCTCGCGTTATGGCGAAGCCGGCTTCTCGATCACCGAGCTCGGCCTGATCGCCACCGCCGACAAGGTCAAGCCCGTGCTGCTCAAGCGGCCGCTCGGCCCCTCAAACCCCGCATCCGCGCACAAGGGCGTGCGCGAGGCCTATATTGGCGGCCGCTGGCACAAGGCCGATCTCTACGAGATGGATCTTCTGCTGCCGGGGCATGAGGTGACCGGCCCGGCCATCATCGAACACCCCGCCACCACCCTCGTCGTCCATCCGCGGGACCGTGTCTTCGTCGACGAATGGACGCTGCTCCACTACTCCCACGCTTGAGAGGGCGAACGCCATGCTGGACAAACCCGCCTCCGCCCTGCGCCTCCGCGAGCGGCTGATCGAATCCGAACGGCTCATGGACGAGACCGGCTGCTATGACGGCATTACCGATCTCGAACTGCGCAACCAGGATCCGCTGAAATTCGAGACGCTGCACACCAAGCTGCGCGCCTACTGCGTCTCGGCGCGCGAGATGGCGCGTCGCATCTCGGCTTCGCCCGGCGTGCGCGAGGTCGGCGAGATGGTCGTCGCCATCTACACGCCCGAGGGCGACGCGATCGCGCTCTCCAACGGCATCATGGTGCATGTGCACACGATGAGCCGCTTCATCAAATGGATGATCAGACAAGGCTATGAGGAAAATCCCCGCATCGTCGACGGCGACATCTTCGCCAACAACGACGCCTTCATCGGCACCGTGCAGGTGCCCGACGTGATGGACGTGGTGCCGATCTTCCACTCGGGCAAACTCGTCGGCTGGGCGGGCGCGGTCTGCCACGAACTCGAGGCCGGCGGCATCACGCCGGGCGGCGACGTGGCGCTGGCCCAGGAGCGCTTCACCGAAGGCCTGTTCGTCTGTGCCGAAAAAGTCGGCCAGAACGACGAGTTGCGGCGCGACTACGTCATCCGCTGCGAGCGCAATCTGCGCATGCCCATCTACTGGGTGCTGGACGAGAAGGCCAAGGTCGCCTCCTGCATCGACATGCGCGAAAGCGTCAAGGCGCTGATCGACGAGATCGGCCTCGACTACTGGATGAAGGTGTCCAAGGAATTCATCGAGGAGGGCCGCCGCGCGCAACTCGCCCGCACGCGGCAACTGACCGTTCCCGGCATCTATCGGGGGCATACTTTTTACGGTCACGTCACCAAGGGCAAGCCGGGCTACCAGCCGCTCGGCGACCCCGACTGGCTCTACAACATTCCGATCGAAATGGAGATCACCACGGGCGGCAAGATCATCATGGATTTCGAGGGCACGCAGCCCTGGGGCTACCATTCCATGAACTGCACGCCGGCCGGCATGGATGGCGGCATGTTCGTGACGCTGACCCAGCACATGAATTTCGAAGGCCTGGTCAATGACGGCGCCTGGATGGCGACGGAGCTGAAGCTGCCGCATGGCACCTGGACCAATCCCGACAATGAGATGGTGGCCACCGCCACGTCCTGGGCGCTGCTCTTGCCGGCTTATGGCGTCTTCCAGCGGCTCCTGTCGAGATCATTCATCGCCCGCGGCTTCGTCGAGGAGGCCTTCGTCGGCCAGGTCAACAGCCCGATGATCGAGATGGGGGGAACCAGCCAGTACGGCACGCTGTTCGGCATGGCGCATTTCGAATGCGCGGCCGCCGGTTCCGGCGCGCTTGCCATCAAGGATGGGCTGGAC
Source organism: Mesorhizobium sp. B2-1-3 (assembly GCF_006442495.1). Taxonomy (NCBI): domain Bacteria; kingdom Pseudomonadati; phylum Pseudomonadota; class Alphaproteobacteria; order Hyphomicrobiales; family Phyllobacteriaceae; genus Mesorhizobium; species Mesorhizobium sp. B2-1-3. Next base: position 224,556 of record NZ_VFWL01000009.1, on the reverse strand, counting down.
ACCGCCTATGTCGGCTGGAATCCTGAATCCGACATGGGCAACATCGAGATCTGGGAACAGAACATGCCGATGGTCTATATCGGCCGCTCGATCGTTGCCAATTCCGGCGGCGCCGGCAAATATCGCGGCGGCTGCGCCTTCCTGTCGACCTGGCTGGTCAGCAAGACCGACCATCTCCGGCTGGTCACCTCGGAACACTCCTCGCGCGTCTTCGACAATGGCGGGCTCTGCGGCGGGTATCCGGCGCCGACCTGCCAAAAACACCGTGCGGTGCGCGACAGCAACATCTTCGAGCTTGCAAAAAAGGGGGCGCCGCTGGCGCACCATACCGGCACCAATCCTTATCGTTCCGAACTCGAGGTCCGGCTCGAAGGCCAGCACGTGACGATGGAAGGGCCCTATATCACCGCGCCCCACAAGACCGGCGACGTGTTCACCCATTCCTACAATGGCGGTGGCGGCTATGGCGACGTGCTGGAGCGCGATCCGCTCAAGACGGCATCGGACGTCGAGAACGGCTATCTCACCAGGGAAGCTGCCGAAAATGTCTTCGGGATCGTGCTTGACGAGGACGAGGACGGCTATCCCGTCGCCAATCTCGAAGCCACCAAGCGCCACCGCGCCGAGATGCGGTCGCGCCGGCTCGCTCGGGCCAGGTCGGTCTCGGAGTGGATGGCCAAGGAGCGCGAGCGGGTGAAGGCGGTCGATTTCGCGCCCGAGGTGAAGAAGATGTATGCCAGCGCCATCAAGCTTTCGCCGCGCTTCACCAGGGATTTTTCAACCTTCTGGGATGTCGATGCCAAATCGACCTTCGGCGTGGAGTAGGGACCATGACCTCATACAGCAAGGAAGTCATCGCCGATCTGGTCGCGGGCACCCTGCCTTGGCCGCAGACGCGCCGCGTCATGAGCGCCTACAAGGACGACGACCGGTTCTTCAAATATGTCGCGGTGCTGCAGGACCGCGTCGGCTGGAGCGATCCGATACTGCTCCCCGTGGGCGACCACCTCTTCATCTGCCAGAGCGGCGATGGGCGGGTAACCCGTTGCGAATGCGGCCATTCCTTCGGCGACTACCGCAAGAACTGGAAGCTGAAGGCTTCGATCCTCGTGCGCGACAGCGAGGAGGCGCTGCGCGAGATCTATCCCAACAGCGACCTGCCGGATCCCGAATGGATGGAAATCCGCGAGTTCATCTGCCCGCAATGCGGCACGCTGCACGAGGTCGAGGCCGCGGCGCCGGGTTATCCCATCGTGCATGATTTCGAACCCGACCTGGAAGGTTTCTACCGCGACTGGCTGGGCAAGCCGCTCGAGCCGATGGACAAGGGAAGCTGATGCCAAGGACACAAGTTTCGTCACCGGCTTCGAAACGGGCTTCGATCGAGGTTATGTTGGCCTATGAAGTTCAAATCCTCTCGGGACTGATGGACCGTCCCGTGCCGTGCGGAGGCCATGCCCGATGACAAACCTTTCCGGCCGCGGCGCAATCGTCACCGGTGGCTTCTCCGGAATGGGCCTGGCGATTGCCACGGCATTGGCGCAGGCCGGCGCCAATGTCGCCGTCGGTTCCTATGTCGCACCTGGCGGCGTGGAGAGATCCGACGCCGCCTACTATCCCGGCGCTGACGAGATAGAGCGCGTGCGTTCGGCTCTCGGCGCGCATGGAACGAGGATTTACGCCGCCCATCTTGACGTGCGCGACACCGACGTCACGAACCGTTTCGCGGCCGACGCCGAGGCGGCGGTGGGTCCTGTCGACATCCTGGTCAACGCCGCCGGCACCACGGCCGAGCAGCCGGTCTGCGGCCATTCCGACGCGCTGTGGGACAAGATCGTCGACACCAATCTCACCGGCGCCTTCCGCGCCACCCGCGCTGTGCTGCCCGGCATGATCGAGCGCGGCTGGGGCCGCATCGTCAACATCGGCTCGACCGCCGCCTCGGTCGGCTGGAAGGACAATCCCGCTTACTGCGCCTCCAAGGCCGGTCTCCTCGGCCTCACCCGTTGCGTGGCGCTCGAAGGGGCGGCGCATGGCGTCACCTGCGTCATGATCAGCCCGACATGGGTCGAGACCGAACTGATGCGCCGCAACGTGGCGCAGGTCGTCGAGCACGAGGGCAAGGGCCGCACGGCCGAGGACGCGATGGCCGAGATCGCCAGGGGCAACCCGCAGCAGCGCATCCTCCAGCCGCAGGAGATCGCGGCGCTGGCCGTGTTCCTCTGCTCGGATATGGCCAAGGGCATCACCATGGAAAACATACAGGTCACCGGCGGAGCACTTTGGTAGCGCGCACGGCTGGTTGCGGCGTCGATGGAGAGGCCGGCAATGGAAAGAGAAGTCCGATCCCGTCCGGGCGTGTCCCGGACCTGATCTCTCGGCGCTCGCCTGGCTGTAAGACAAGGTGACCGCATTTGCCATTGAGCGCGCGGCGCGATAGGTTATATTGCACTGCACAATGGAGATGCCGTCGATTGCACCCTTCTTACGGAGATGCCTGCCGGCTACGCGGCGGTCCGGGGTAGGCTCGGCGAGAACCTGAGATGAAGATTCCAAAGTCCTTGCTGGTCGATCCCGAGAGGAACTCGGTCTACGGCAGTTTTGCCGTTGCCGTCTCGGTCTGGGCATTCTCCTACTCCGTCATATTCGGCCAGGTGCTGATCCTGGCCTATTATGCGGTGTGGCTGCCCCTCATCATGGTCGACTACAGGCGGTTCCTGCGGCATCTGTCCAGCGCCTGGCTGCCATTGTCGTTCGCGGCCTATGTATGCTTCTCCGTCTTCTGGTCGGACGCTCCCGGCATCACCGCGAGAACGGCCGTCCAGTACTTCTCCCACATCGCCTGCGCCTATGTCGCGGCGCGAGCCGTCAGTGTGCGGACCCTGACAATAGGCGCCCTGGTCGGCATATTCGTCGTCCTGCTCTACTCTCTCAAGGTCGGGGCCTATTCCGAGGACGTCCTCGACGGCACTTATAATTTCGTCGGCGCCTTCGCCTCCAAGAACCAGATCGGCTTCGTCGCCTCGCTCGGCATCTATTTCAGCGTCGTCTTCATCGCCTTCCTCAGGCACGGCCGGCTGAGCCTGTTCCTGACCGTGCCGGTGGTGCTTTTGTCGGCCTATCTGCTGGTCATCTCGCATTCGGCCACCTCGATGGCCTCGACACCGGCGGTGCTGGCGCTGGTGATGCTGCTTGCCATGAGCAAGGTGCTGTCGCGACGCTACCGCCGGGTGATCTTCCTGGTCGGCACAGGCATGCTGGTCGTCGCTATCCTTGTGGCGCTGAATCTCGGCCTCATGGACTTCGTCCTCGGCCTGTTCGGCAAGGATTCGACGCTCACCGGGCGCACCTATCTGTGGGAGCAGGGCTGGAACGCCGCGCAGAGGGCGCCCATGCTCGGCGTCGGTTATGCCGCATACTGGGTCCAGGGCTTTGCCGAGGCCGAGCGCCTGTGGAACGAGTTCTACATCACCACCCGCACCGGCTTCCACTTCCACAACACCTACATCGAAGCCCTTGTCGAACTCGGCTTCGTCGGGGCGACGCTGGTTTCGCTGGTCATCCTGCGCACGCTCTACGGCCATGTCTCGGCGGTGGCGTTCGGGACATGGCGGGCGGATTCGGTCGTTCTGGCCGGCGTCATGGTGCTGCTCCTGATCCGCTCCTTCGTCGAGGTCGAGATCCTCAACCCCTACATCATGGGTTCCTTCCTGATGTATTTCAGCTTCTTCAAGCTGGCGCGACTGCCCGTTGCCCGTCCTCGCCTGTCTGCGGCAAGGGTCGAAGAGGCAAATGCCGCCAGAGGCTGGAGCGGCCCCGAGCCTGGCACGGACGCCGCTCGATGAATACCGATCGGTTTCCCGTTTGGGATTGCGTCAAAGCAAGGCGATAGAGCGGCTGGCGATTCCCTCAAACGCCGCCCCGCTCCAGCAATTTCAGGAAAGTGTGTACGGCTTCCCCGGGAAACGCGCGCAGCGCTTTCCGTCCGGAATTGCGCAAAAACAAAGGGATAGAGCAGCTTGCGGTTTTTCGTGAACGGTGAACTGCTCTTATCTTAGGCGGTTCGATCGCCTACTGGCTGGGCATTGGCGCCAGCTTGACCTTGATCACATCGCCCGGCAGCACCGGCGTGTCTTCCTTGACCGCAATCTCGCTCGTCTTGCCGTCGGCAGCGCGCAGCAGTGAATAGATCAGGGTGGGCTCTTCGTTGGTTGCGCTGGCGGCCACGGTGGCGGGATCGGTGGCCTGGGCCATCAATCCTTTCTGCATGTTGACCCTCAGCGCGGCCTCGTTCAGGTCGGCTTCGGTCTGCTGCCGGTCGGCGGCGAGGCTCGAGCTCAGCGTGTTCTGGGCATCGATGGCATCCTGCGTTGCCTTGCTGATCGCTTGCTTGGCGGTGAGGATGGCCGTTTCGTAGTCCAGGATCTTGCCCTGAAGGTCGGTGACGGACTGTTGCGAATCCAGCAGTCTTGCGTTGGCGACCAGACCTTTCTGGGCCAGCGGACCGATGCTGGTGAGTTGCTGCTGCGCCAGGTCGACCTGCTTCTGCTGGTTGACGATCTTCTTCTGCAGCGATTCGATCTCGGCCTGCAGAACTCCTTTCAGGTCGCTGAGCGCCTCGAGCTTCAGCTTCAGCGCCTTCTGGTCAGCCGTGAGGATCGTCATCTCGTCCGCGACGATGGCCTGCAGTCTCGGATCGCCCTCGACCTCCTTCGGCACGTCGAAGCTCGACTTGCCCGCAAGGTCGGCATCGATGCGCGCGCGCTTGACGATCAGTCGAACGCGCTGATCGTCATATATGTCGAAATTGCCTTTGGCGGTGACCAGGTCCTTGCCGAGCTGCGGGCCGTAGTCGGCGCTTCGCCGGATGCCGCCGGCGATGCTGACCGCCTTCAGCACCGTAAGATCGGGCACATAGGGGAATTGGCCGGGGTTCTGCACCTCACCCGAAATATAGAACGGCCGGAACTGCGCCATTTCGACCGATGCCTCGGGCCGGTCCGACAAAGCGAGCTTGTGCTGCAGCGCCTCGCCGATCGCCGCCGCGACTTCGGCCGTTGTCTTGCCGGATGCCGGCAGCTCGCCGACGAAAGGCACCGACAGCATTCCGGCCGGCCCGACCGTGTATACGCCATTCACCGCCGACCAGTCGCGGAACGTGCCTTCGACGGTCTGCCACTCCGCGATACGGATGGTGAGCTTGTCTTGCGATCCGAGATGGTACTCGTCGGCAATGGCGATCCGAGGCAGGGCGAGCGACAGGGCCAGGCAGCTGGCCACGAGCCGCAAACGCCGCGAGCGGCCCGAATGCGGGCCGCTGCAAAAAACTTCGAACATGTCTATCTTCAACTGAATGTTCCGATCCGCTTTGGCCCCACCAGCCCGATGAGCCTGCGCCCGATGCCTGCCGGGAGAAATCTCCCGCGTGCGATCCGGTTCGCGACCGCTCAGTAGCAGCCGCGCGACATCCAGACAGCCGGAACTGTCTTGATGATGATGCGAATATCCTCAAAAAGTGACCAATTCTCGACATAGTGGCGATCGAACGCGACGCGGCTGTCATAGGAGACGTCGTTGCGGCCGCTGACCTGCCACAGGCCGGTCAGGCCGGGGCGGGACTTCAGGTAATACACGGCGGCGCTGCCATAGATCTCCAGTTCGTCACGCACGACCGGGCGAGGTCCGACAAGGCTCATGTCGCCCTGAAGGATGTTGATGACCTGCGGCAACTCATCGAGACTGAGTTTCCTCAGGACCGCGCCGACCCGGGTGACGCGCGGATCGTTCTTCAGCTTGCGGGTGGCTATCCATTCCGCCTTGGCTTCCGGATTGGCCGCCAGATAGGCAGCCAGCACCCTTTCGCCGTCCGGCACCATGGTGCGGAACTTGAGACAAGGGAAAACCCGTCCGCCACGCCCGATTCGCCGGTGACCGTAAAAAATCGATCCGCCATCGGAGAATTTGACGAGCAGCGCTATCATCACGAACAGCGGGCTGAGAGCGATCAGGGCGGCCAGTGAACCGGCAATATCGAAACTGCGCTTGATAAGGCCGCCGATCGGCGGTGGAAAATCGACGCCAGCCTGCGAAAACTCCGCTGTGGCCGACTTGGCAACATCCCTCATGCCAAAACTCCATGCGTTGACCGGATGGTTTACGGCACGATATCAAAAAAATGTTGCAGCGCAACACACAATTTCCCACACCTTTGAAATAGTCACGTCATGAATTGACTAAATAATAAGCGCGCCCTGCACAAATTTCGGAATATTTAGCACATTTAAGACAATAAATGGGCATAGCGGGAAAAATAGAGGCGCTTTTGGGGCAACTTCTAGGCGGGGCGTTCTTTATGCCCCTGAGTGGAGCTCGTTGGTGCTTTAGCGTGGCATGATATTCGATCGTATTCACATAAAATACTATTCAATATTGTAGATTCTACTGAAAAACACCAAAGAGCCGAAGTTGCGCGTAATCCCGTCGTGTGCGTTGCAGCATGAGCGAGTCGAGCGCAAAAGCTCACCTAAAAATAAATGCAGTTGCCCTTGCGGCCTTTTGCTCGCCTTAATAGAATTGCAAATTATACCTGTCAAAGTGGCGACAGGTTGAAAGGCCGGAAGCAACCGGCCGGGAGCGGGCGACTTAACAAGCCCGCATAACAAGGGACGACGCTCGGGTGGGGCAACGATTGGAATATACCCGGGCCGGTTTGTGGGCTGTTGGGTATGTCGCTTCCAAAATTCATCGTTGGGATGATTTTCGCTCTTGCGATCGTCGTTGGCTGGTCATGGCTGGGCGGCGCTTCAATAGGCACGACGCTGCTGCGCGTCATCATTTGTGCCGTGGTCATCCAGGCGGGCTACTTCGTGCTCGTCTATGCCATGATCGTCAAAAGCGCGCCGACGCCGGCCGACAGGACACGCGAGGCCGAAAGAAAGCTGAGTTCGGCCGAGGTGGCCGAGGGTGAAAAGCTGGGCGGCGCCGGGCGAAGCCTTCACTGACCCAGACCAGGCTTGGCCTCAGGCCACGTCGGCGGGTTCGGACTCAGATTGTTCGCCCGAAAGCATCCGGGACAACCGGCTTCCTGCTTTCGCCTTCAGCCGCCGATATTGCCCGACCTCGACGACACGGCCGTTTTCCATCGCGACCACCCAGTCGGCGAACGCGATCATCGATGGCCGGTGCGCGATGGTCAGGATCGTCATCGAGCCGCGCAGCCCGTCGATCGATTGCGCGATCAGCGCCTGGTTTTGCCAGTCGAGCGCGCTGGTCGCTTCATCCAGGATGAGCAGCGACGGCTTGCGCAGCAAGGCGCGCGCCAGCGCGATCCGCTGGCGTTCGCCGCCCGACAACCGCACGCCGCGGTCGCCGACCACCGTTTCGAGCTTGAGGTCGAGCCGTTCGACGAATTCGGCCGCATGGGCCGATCGCAATGCGGCCCATAATTCATCGTCGCTTGCTTGCTGTGCGGCCAGGCGCAGGTTCGCCGCGATCGTGTCGTGCAGGAGAAACACGTCCTGCGGCACGTAGGCGACCTGGTCGCGCCAGCCCCGGCGATTGGCGGCGTCGATCTCGACGCCATCGACGAGGATCGTGCCGGCTGTCGGCTCGAGCAGGCCGAGCAGCATGTCGGCGATCGTGCTCTTGCCTGATCCCGAAGGGCCGATAAGGGCGGTGACCTTGCCGGCCGGAAGGCCGAAGGTGATGTCGCTCACCACCGTCTTGGCGGCGCCGTCCTCGTAGGCGAAGGAGACGCCGCGAACATTCAGTCCGAAATCGAGCGACAGCTTTCGAGCGTCCTCGATCCCGGCATGGCCAGGTTCCCGCTCGGCGTCGAAACGCATCTGCAGGCTGCGCATCGCGGCATAGGCGGGCAGGTTGATCAGGACCTGCTGCGCTTGCGTCTGCATGTCCATGAAGCGCGGCGCGATGCGCATGAAGACCAGCAGCAGCACCACGATCTCGGCCAGTGAGAGGTCGAAGCGAACCAGCGCCACATAGATGAACAGGCTCAAGCCGATCACGCTCGCCACCTGGAACAGGGCGGTGCCGGTCGAGCTGTTGCGCACATAGGCGATGTTGTCGGCCTTCATCCTTTCGAGTGTCGCCTGCAACTGCGCGAAATAGGTCGCCTCGATGTTCAGGCTCTTGGCCACCTTGATGCCGCCGAGGAATTCCGAGACCGTCCGGTATTGATCCTGCCGGTTGGTGGTCAGGACCTGGCCAAAGGCGGTCGCCCGCGACCGGAATGGCCGCAGCGCGAGGAACATCAGGATGCCAATGACCACGGCGAACAGCGTCATGACCGGCGAAATGAACATGGAGATCACGAGATAGCCGGCCAGAAGCACGGCGATCTGCACCAGCATCAGCAGCGAGAAGGCCGCGCCCTGGACGCGGTCTATGTCCCCGGTCAGCGCATGGTCGAGGTCGGAGCCGCGCATGCGCGTGAAGACGCCCCATCGTGCCTTGCCGATGCTTTCGAACAGGTTCATGCGCAGGCGGTTGATGAAATCGAAGAGAAGACTGGCCATGTAGACCGACTTGAAGCGGTTGAAGGCGGCCTGCAGCGCGACCAGCGCCACCAGCATGCACAGCATCGTGGTCAGCTTCAGCGTGCCGTCCGGCACCAGCCAGCGCATGAAATCATTGTCGGGCAGCTTGATCGCGAAGTCCTGGCCGGAGCGTCCGACCAGCTGCAACAGCGGAACCAGCAACAGGATGGAGATGCCTTCGGTCAGGCTGCCCAGGATCAGGAAGAGCAGCGCCGTCCAGGCCCGCCGCCCGCCTATCTGGGCGATAACGGCGCCGAACCCGGCGATTTCCCGAAACAATGACGGGCGAAGGAGCGATGATTTCGACATCTCCTGCTATCCCTGTCCGGCCATCAGGTCATGCTCGACGAGGCTCACGACCTCGCCGATCCTGTCGAGCCCCGTCGGCACTTCGAGCCTGCACACGCCGACGCGATCGGCGAGCCGTGCGCAATGCCCGAGATGCGCCGCCGCGAAATCGCCGACCAGGGCGGCGCGGCCGAAGCGCGTGACATATGAAAATCTGATCACGGCCGGCAAAGCGGCGATGCCGGGCATGGGCGAGATCTCAGTCTTTTGGCCGCGCTCGAGAATATAGATGCGGGTCGCCGGAACCCTGTCGCGCGAGAACGCCCCGTGCAATCGGTGCTGGGCCTTGTTGATAGCCGGATGCACCTGCGGCCGCACTTGTGCCCCTTCAAGCGAAATCGCGGCAGCGGCGTCGGCCGCCAGCTTGATCTGGGGAAAACCCGGGACGATCATCGGCTCGTCCGGATGGCTGAGATCGAGCGCCACGACGTCATCGGTAAGCAGTTCGTGTCCGGCACGGATCATGGCGCTTGCCGTCGTCGATTTTCCGGCGCCCTTGTCGCCCATGAAGATGGCGCTTTTGCCGGCAATCGCGACGGCGCTGGCATGCAGCACGAGCAGGCCCCGCTGGTGCAGGATGAGCGCCATCACCGGTCCCAGCAGCGGGAACGCGATCAGTGCGTCGTCGATGCCGGGCGCCGGCTCGACCTCGATGCGGCAGGCGTCGCTGATCAGGAACGCGGCGACGGCGTGCCATGCCAGATATTGCCGATCCGGTTCGAAGCGGAAAATGGTCGCGGCCTCGGGCGAAGGCTTCGGCATATCGATCGCGCCGACACTGATCACGATATCCGCCGCTGCGGGTTCGGCCGGCTCCAGTTCTGGCAATGTCACCTCGGAAGCGATGGTCAGGCCGTAGGCCCGATAAAAACGGCGCTGTCCGCGCGGCCAGCCTTGCGCGCGCGGGCGGAGGGCCAGCGGCTCGTTCAACGGCGTCATGCGGCACTCCCGGCGCGCTGCACCTGCCGCAGCCACAGCGACAGCGACGCCGAGCGCCAGACATACTGGACATCGAGCGGCGCCGGCCGGTCGGGCCGACTGAGCAGCCGGGCATAGGCAGCCTTCACGGCCGGCAGGTTTATGTAGGGTTCGATGCGGCCGGCGTCCGGGCCGAGCACCTGTTCCAGGAGGTCGCGGTGGTTGCGCAGCATGCCGTTGACGAGATTGCCGGTGAAATCGATCTTGTCGCGCCGCCACTGGACCGCCGCCGGCAGCACGTCTTGCATGGCGCGGCGCAGCACGTAGCGGCCAAAACCGCGGCTGAGCTTCTCCTCGCCCGGCAATGCCAGGCAGAACTCGACCAGCGGCTTGTCCCAGAAGGGATAACGAGGTTCGACGCCGAAATTGGCGGCCGCCTTGTCGAGGACTTCGAAAGCATGCGGCACATAGCCGTTGGAAAGAATCCAGCGGTGGGTCAGCGCCTCGCTGGCGCTGACGTCGGGCGGCTTGTAGCCGGCTCGGTGAACCCGCTCGATAAGCTCGGTGCGGCCGGCAAGATCGGCATTGATCAGGTCGCGCCAGCTTCCGCCCTGGGCCGGCTTTCGCAGCCTGTGCAGGAGCCGGTTCGCGGCGTGCCTGAGCCTGGCCACGCGCCAGGCAGGCCCGTAGATGGTCAGGAACTGGAAATACATGCCGAGCATGCCGTCGCCATAGGTGTTGGAAGCGCTGCGGATCTCGCGCCACAGCTCCAGCCACTTGCCTGCGTTGGCAAGCTCGTGCAGATGGCCGTGCCCCTGCGATACGACTTCGTCCCCGCCATGGCCGTCGAGAAGCACCTTGACGCCTTTGGCGCCCGCCGTCCTGTATACCTCCCGGGTGAGCGTAAGGCCCGGCGCCAGGAACGTTCCTTCTTGCTCTTCCAGCACCCGTTCGAATTCCGCGAACGGCGCGTAGTTGCCGACCGGGATCAGCGTGCCGTCGACGCGCCCTTGTTCCAGCACCGCGTCTATGAAGGGGGTTTCGTCCATCGCCGAACCGCGTTCGAAAACCAGCGAAAAGGTGGGCAGCCTCGGCTTTCCCTCGGACAGGTTTTGCCGGCCCGCCACGCAGGCGATCGAAGAGGAGTCCAGGCCGCCGCTCAGCATGGCCCCGACCGCCGCGCTTCCGCGCATGCGGTTGCGCACGGACTGCGAGAAGAGGTGGGCGAATTCCTCGGCGGCGTCCGGGCGCATAGGCCGCGACGACGGCTCGATCTGCCAGTATCGCTGCAGCGTCACGCGCTGCCCCGTCACAGTGAGGCTGTGGCGCGCCGGCAGGCGGAAAATATCGGTATAAGGCGTCGCTTGCGGATCGTCTGGCAGCCCTGCCAGGAAACCCGAGATCTGATGTTCGCTGAGGCGGGCGCCGGCCCCGGTGACGCCAAGGATCGGGCCGATCTCGGAGGCAAAGACAAAGCGCTGCCCGTCCGCGTGATAGTAGAACGGTTTGACGCCGAAATGATCGCGCGCGCAAAACAGCACCTGCCGCTCGGCATCCCAGATGGCGAAGGCGAAGTCGCCTTGCAGGTGCACGGGACAGGCTTCGCCCCAGCGCAGATAGGCCCACATCAGGAGCACGGCGTCGGCAACCGATGCGTCGCGGACGCCGAGCCGTGCCGTCAGCTCGTCGCGATTGTCCAGGCGGCAATCCGCGGTGACGGCCAGTTTGCCGCCCGCCATCGTCAGCGGGCCGGGGCCGGCTTCATCGGTCGTGTTGAGCCAGGCGTGGCCGAGCGCGACAGCCTTGTCGGTCCACCACGAACTGCCGTCGCGGGCGCGATGACGCATGCGGGCCAGCATGCGCTGGATATCGGCTGCGGACTCCGGCGCCTCGTGCCCGTGCAGGATACCGGCCACGCCGCTCATCAGTCATTGACCATAGTCGACGAGAGGGACAAACCTGTCTATCGAGCCGCCAAGGACGACATGGTTGCCGCTGATCAGCCAGGCATGCGCCTTCAGCTGCCGGCCGGTGTCGCGCTCGATGCCGATGCGGATCTTCGAGGCGTTGCCCTGGCGGGCGAGAATGTACTGGCCGGCGAGCGCCTGGGTGAGGCAGCTTGCGCGCGGCACCAGGCGGGCCGCGGCGGCAACGCCCCAGGCGACACGGCGCAGCTCTCCCGTGCTGGCGCATTCACGCGCCTCCAGCCGGGTGACGATGCCGCGAAGGCGGTTGTAGGAGAACAGGGTCAGCCCCAGGCGAACGGCCGCGACCACCAGCAGGCAGCGGCAGAGGAACAGCATTTCCGGGCCACTCAGGGAGAGAGCTCGAAGCCGACGCCGCCGGTGCTTCGTCTGGTCGGGACTTTTCTCCGTCGCAGGTTCTTGCCGCAAAACCGTGACCCGCTTTTGCGGAACCTGCCTAGACAGGTTCCTCATGATGCAGCCTCGCAAGTCCGCTATCGGCCAGACCTTTCAACAGCGCGTCGACATCGGCCCTGCAGCGCTCGGCGTCGACATCATAGCGCGCGAGCACGGCCCGGCGGATTTCGGCAATTGGTTTCGGCTCCTGAATCAGCTCCCAGATGAACGTGCCTACCCCGTTGAGGCTGTAGTAGATGTTGGATTTCAGGTTGAGAAGCGCCAGGCCATTGCCGAATTCGCAGGCAACCGCTTCCTTGGTCGCACTTACGCGATCGTGGTCAGATGGGTTCCAGTTCATCCGAAAACCTCGTTTGCTACACACTGTCCGCAATGCGTGCCGACCATTCTGGCGATGAAGAAAAGCCGGGTCAGGCAATGAAGAGAGGCCGGGATTTTCACCCCGACTCCCTTTATGGTTCTTGGATTCCAGAGGCCCAACGTGTCCCTCCAGAATCAGGACAGGTTCAGGAGAACGTCAGGTCGCCAATCGGCGTGTGCGCAGGAAATGCTGCGTCGAGCGCCGTGTTGCCGCCACCGCCCTGAGTGATGGTTTCAATCGAACCATGAACCGTCAGGCTGGGCGTTTCGTACTCCTGTTTTTCAACATTCTGTTCCATTTTACACTCCATCAAGGACTGGAAACGGCCTGTCGATTGCCGGCGGCACTTTCATGCTGCGATGCAATAGCTGCATGGCAGCATTTATGAGTCAAGCCTGATTTACCGCGCATTAATCAATTATGGACTGCGCGCGCAGACACAGTCGTGAGTAACGATCTCAAGCTTTGGCCTTGATCGCCTCGAGATCCCTGCATATGGGCCTAATGCACTAGGTCAGCATAAGAAATTGATTTGCATATATAAACTTTTTAAGCCCTGTCACTTCAAGGCATGGCGACAATAATGCCCTAGCACCGGGTCTCCCGGTAGGTTTGCTACGGAACGCCGAAAAGGCCACTCGTCCCTTGTGGTCCAGCAGTTCTCCTCATCGTTCGCCCGAGCCGGTTTCGATAAACGTCGGGGCCGGATTTTTGCGCTGCAAAAGGAAAAACTGGACGGCGCAAAAGTTTTTGGCGATGCTTTGCTTCGCACCTGCAGCATAGGCGTCGCGCCGATCGCTTCTGGAGAACCGTGCGCCCGATGGCCCTGACCGAACGTTCATATGAGCGACTGCGCGCCGCCGATTGCGCCAGCGAGATCGCCTATGTGCAGGCCTGTCTGCGGCTGTTCTTCGCGGCGCGATCCGGCGCCGCGCCCGGCGATGCCTCCGGCCTCTCCGTAACCAATGTCACCGACATAGCCAGGTTGAACAAGGTCGCGACCTTTATCCTCAAGGTGCTGTCGAGCGCACCCGCGAACGGGCCGCCGGCCCAGCTCTCCCAATGGCTCGACGCCTACCGCCGGAAGACCGTTTCGATGAACGCGTCCTGCATCATGGATTCGATGGCGATCCAGGCGGCGCTGCGCGACAGGCAGATCGATTTCGTTTTCCTGAAAGGTCCCTTCCAGCAGCATCTGCTTTACGACGATCATTTCATGAAGCCTTCGGGCGATGTCGACATATTGGTGGCGCCGGCCGGGTTTTTCAGGGCGCGCGAGGCGCTCCGCTCGATCGGATACGAGATCGCCGGCAAGTCGCGCTCCGTCTGGTGGGTCCGTTTCCTCGGCGAACAGCACATGATCCGCGGCGACGGGCCGACGCAATCCACTGTCGATCTGCATTATCGGCTCCAGCAACCCGGCTCGCCCAGCCCGCGCGACGCGGATGGCTTCCTGCGGCGCAAACGGCAGGTCGAGATCACCGGCGTCGAGGTGCCGTTCACATCGGTGGCCGACACTCTGCTGTTGTCCTGCATCAGCGTCGCCAAGGCGCTTTTTAACCGGGAACCCTGCGCCGGTTACGTCTGCGACGTGCGCGCCAGCGCCGACCGCTTGGACGAAGCCGAGCAGCAGCGCCTGCTCGACGCCGCCGCGGCGCAGGGGCTGGACGACACGCTGCTGCTTGGCCTGCGCGCCGCCGACGTGCTCCTCGGCGGCGCCGACACGCTCTTGTCGCAGCGCGCCGCGCGGATGCTGTCGCGCATCGGCAATGAGGATCTGCTCAACATGGTCATCGCGCCATGGCTGTCATCCCTGCGATGGCCGCAGCGGCGCACCGTGCTGTGGGAGTTGTGCGGTCGTGCGCCGGTCCGCTATCTGGCGGAAGCCGGCTGGGCGGCATCGGCCGACATCAGCCGCCGCATCTTCGAACGGCAGGGCAGCCCGTGACGGGAAGCCTGTCGGGCATCGAACACGTACAGGGCGAGGGCAGAATGGAACCTGTGCAAGAGGCAAATTCATGTCGATGACGGAATCAAAGGTCTGCGTGATCATCGCGGCCCGAAACGCGGCGCGAACAATCGCGGTCGCCATCGCGTCCGCGCTGCGCGAACCGGAAGTGGCCGAAGTCGTCGTCGTCGATGACGCCTCCACCGATGACACGGCCCAAGTCGCCCGCGCCGCCGATGACGGCAGCGACCGGCTCGCGGTGATCCGTCTCGACGTCAATCGCGGCCCCTCCTTCGCCCGCAACGCCGCCATCGCCGCCTCGCAATCGCCATTCATCGCCATTCTGGACGCCGACGACTTCTTTCTCGCGGGCAGATTTCACAATCTGTTTGCCGGCGCGGACTGGGATTTCGCGGCCGACAACATCATGCTCATCAGGGACGACGCCTTGAGCGATGTCACCCAGATCGTCGCACCGCAGTTCGCGGCCGAGCCGGAATTCCTCGACCTGGAGCGCTTCGTCGAAGGCAACATCTCCAGGCGCAACGTGCGCAGAGGCGAACTCGGTTTCCTCAAGCCGGTGATCAGCCGCGCTTTTCTCGACAGGCACGGCTTGCGCTATGACGAGAGCTTGCGTCTGGGCGAGGATTACGAACTCTACGCGCGCGCGGTCGCCAGCGGCGCGCGCTTCAAGGTCATCCGCTCCTGCGGTTACGGCGCCATCGTGCGGGCCGATTCGCTGAGCGGCCGCCACAAGACCCAGGACCTGAAGCGTCTTGCCGACGCCGACCTGGCGCTGCTGGCGATCGACAGCCTGCCTGAGGGTTCCAAAGCGGTGCTGCGCCGCCACGAGCGCCACGTGCGCGACAAATACCGGCTGCGCAATTTCCTCGACGTCAAGGCCGAGCGGGGCCTGGCGTCGGCCGCGGCCTATGCCTTCGCAAGCCAATCCAACCTGGTTCCCATCGTCCAGGGCGTGGCGTCCGACAAGCTCGAGGCGCTGTTTCGCCGCGTCGGGTTCGCCTCCCGTCGTCAACATGTGCCGCCAATGCGTTTTCTCATGGCCGGCACCAGCACGGGCAAGCAGCCTTGAATGCGGGCGTCCGGCCGCGCTCTTGCCAGCCCGTCGCGCAAAGCATTTCCGGCGGATTTATGAGTTTACGAATTGGGTGGTTGCCTAGCCGGCCGGAGGATGGCAGTCTATGTTGCGGTGCAGCAATTAGGATGGCCAATGAACCGGCCTCCGATCGGACTGCCCGATATTGAACCGGTAAGGGGCCCGGCCGACGGCCGGACTACCACAGGACTTTGAACGCATGGCCTCGATATTCGGCTTCAGATCAAGGAATCCGGCCCGCGACCGCCAGACCGACATCTCGCGCCTCGACCGCCTGGCGAAGCTGTTCGAGCAGATCGCGGCCGAGATCGAGGCCGAGCGAAACGGGCTGGAGAATCGCTACAAGGCGACGGCCACCAACGCCGCCTTTCTGGTCGAGGCCATGGAGAACGGCTCGGCGTCTGCGCGCCGTTCCGCCGAGGTCGATGAATTGACGACGTCGATCCTGAATTGCGAGCGCCGCATCGCGGCGCTGTCGCGCCAGAACGGCATGGTCCGGGAGCTTCGTCATTCGCTGGATATGGTTTTCGATGAGGACGGGTCGTCCGATATGACGGCCAGCGAGGGGCTCGCCAAACTGGCAGGCGCCGGCAGAGGGTGAAGGCTGAAGGGTGGATTTGGCGCGAGGCGAGACGGCAGCTTGGGGAGGGGCTGACGAGAGAAAGAAAGCGCCGTTTGGCAACGGCTCGAATGGCTACTTTGGGTTGGGGATGCACAGCGCAAAGGTTGAGTTTCGTATGAATGCGGATCCGAGAACCACGTTCACCGTCGCAGTTCGCGGCATATCGTCAACGCGCCAGGCCAGGCAAGCCCGCCCAGGCGATTCCACCGGACGCAGGGCTGCCCTGGTCGCGCTGGCTCTCGCTAGCCTGTTCGCCGGGCCGGCGCCATCCTGGTCGCAAGATCTGAAGTCGGCGCCCTCATTCGTCGATGATTTCACCAGCTTCAACCGCCAGCGCTGGTATGTCTCCGATGGCTGGACGAATGGCGGCCATCAGAATTGCACCTGGGCGAAGGGACAGGTCAGCCTGGCGGACGGCGTGCTGTCATTGGGTTTCGAGAAGCAGAAGACGAAGGACCGCGACTACGCTTGCGGCGAAATCCAGACCAAGCAGCGCTTCGGCTACGGCACCTACGAGGCGCGCATGAAGACCGACACCGGTCCCGGCCTCAACGCGGCTTTCTTCTCCTATATCGGCCCGTCGGACAAGCAGCCCTGGGACGAGATCGACTTCGAGATCCTGACCAAGGACACGTCCAAGGTGCAGGTCAATGCATACATCGCCGGCAAGGGCAAGAACGAGAAGCTGGTCGACGTGCCGGGCGGCACGGAAAAGGCCTTCAACGACTACGCCTTCGTCTGGCAGAAGGACAGTTTGCGCTGGTACGTCAACGGCCAGCTGGTGAACACCATCACCGATCCGGCAAAGCTGCCCAGCCATGCTCAGAAGATCTTCTTCAGCCTCTGGGGCAGCGATACGATGACCGGATGGTTGGGCGCATTCGCCGATCCCGGACGCAAGCTTTCGTTGCAGATCGAGCGCGTCGCCTTCACCGCGCAGGGCGAACCCTGCCAGTTTCCGGAATCGCTGGCATGCAGCGTAAAGTAGAACCTATTGGGAAAGTCGATTTGAACCGGCCGGGCCGACCACGGTCCGCTGCCCTGGACAGGAACAAAACAGAATGAATTTGACGGTGTTTGGTATCGGCTATGTCGGTCTCGTGCAGGCTGCTGTGCTTGCCGAAGTCGGCCATCAGGTCGTCTGCGTCGACATCGACGCGAACAAGGTCGAGCGGCTCAATCAAGGTCTCGTCCCGATTTTCGAGCCGGGCCTGGAAAGCATCGTCAGGGAGAACCATGCCGCCGGCCGCATCAAGTTCACCACCGACGCGGCCGCCGCCGTCAGGCATGGTGAAATCCAGATGATCGCGGTCGGTACGCCTCCCGGCGAGGATGGCTCGGCCGATCTCAAATATGTGCTGGCGGTCGCCGAGGCGATCGGCCGGGAAATGGATGCGCCCAAGATCGTCGTCGGCAAGTCGACCGTGCCGGTCGGCACCTGCGAGAAGATCAAGGCCAGGATCGCCGAAACGCTGAAGAAAAGAGGCCGCGAGGACCTGACCTTCGACGTCGCTTCCAATCCGGAATTCCTCAAGGAAGGGTCCGCCGTCGCCGATTGCATGAGGCCGGACCGCATCATCGTCGGCACATCGAGCGAGGCCACCGAGGCGGTGATGCGCGAGCTCTACGCGCCCTTCAACCGCAACCACGAGAAGATGATCGTGATGGACGTGCGCAGCGCCGAATTCACCAAATACGCGGCCAATTGCATGCTCGCCACCAAGATCAGCTTCATGAACGAAATGGCGAACCTTGCCGAACAGCTTGGCGCCGACATCGAGGAGGTTCGCAAGGGCATCGGCAGCGATCCGCGCATCGGCTACCACTTCATCTATCCGGGCCTCGGCTATGGCGGCTCCTGCTTTCCCAAGGACGTGCGCGCCCTGATCAAGACCGCCGAAGGCGTCAAGTTCGACGCCAAGCTGCTGCGCGCCGTCGAGGAGCGCAACAACGAGCAGAAATCCGTGCTGTTCGACAAGGTGAACCGCTATTTCAAGGGCAACCTCAAGGGCAAGACCTTCGCGCTCTGGGGCCTGGCTTTCAAACCCAACACCGACGACATGCGCGAGGCGCCCGCCCGCACGCTGATGGAGGCACTCTGGAACGTCGGCGCCACCGTGCAGGCCTATGATCCCGAGGCGATGCAGGAATGCCAAGCCATCTATGGGCTGCGCGACGACCTGCTTCTGTGCGGCACCAAGGAAGCGGCGCTGCGCGGCGCCGATGCGCTGCTGATCGCCACCGAGTGGAAGAGTTTTCGTGCGCCTTCCTTCGACGCGCTGAAGGACGCGCTGACCACGCCGATCATCTTCGACGGCCGCAACCTCTATGATCCCAAGGTCATCGCCCGCCACGGCATCGAATATCACTCGATCGGCAGGATGGCGGCATGAGACCGGGTTTGGGCAATCCAATGTGGGATCGCCGCGGCCGGCCGGTGTGCTTGCCATGACGAACGCACAAGACCCGGAAAGGAGTTGCGGCTGATGGTGCTGGACGTAAAGCCGGAGCAGATCACCAAGGACCACTTCGACGTTGTCGCGATCGGTTCCGGTTTCGGTTCGGCCTTCTTCCTGCACGAATTCACGAAGCGGCGTAAGGCGCGCATCCTGCTTCTGGAATGGGGCCGCCACAACACGCATGAATGGCAGCTCAAGCAGAACGTCAACACCGACATCGAGGACGAGTCGACCTACAAGACCAATTCCGACAAGCCCTGGAACTACACGATCGGGCTGGGCGGCGGCACCAACTGCTGGTTCGCGCAGACGCCGAGGTTCCATCCCAACGACTTCAGGCTGAAAAGCACTTACGGCATCGGCAATGACTGGCCGATCAGCTATGACGACGTCGAGCCGTTCTATTGCGACGCCGAAGACATCATGTCGATCTCGGGCGATCCCGACATGGCGGCGATGCTGCCGCGCTCGAAGCCCTTTCCGCAGCCGCCGCACCGCATGTCGACGCCCGACCGGATGATGAAGGCGGCGCAGCCAGGCCAGCATTTCGTTATGCCCACCGCGCGCGCCCGCGTGCCGACCGCGCAGCGCACCTCGTGCTGCGCCAACCTCAGATGCTGGCTATGCCCGGTCGACGCCAAGTTCACCGCCAACAATGGCCTGATGCATGTCTTCGAGCATCCCGACGTGTCGGTCTGCCTCGGTTCGGAAGTGCGCAGGCTCGATCATGTCGGCGGGACGGTCCGCTCGGTCACCTTCGTCCATGGCGGCAAGGAATATCAGGTCAGCGGCGACCTCTTCATTCTCGGCGCCAATGCCATCCAGAGCGCGGCGATCATGCTGCGGTCCGGCCTGGGAGGCGAATTCGTCGGCCGCGGCCTGCATGAATCCTATGGCTGGAATTTCGAGGTCTATCTCGACGGTGTCGACAATTTCGACGGCAGCACCATCACCACCGGCTTGAATTTCGGTCTCTATGACGGTCCGCACCGGTCCGAGCACGCCGCGGCGCTGGTCTATTTCGAGAACCGCTGGCAACACGGCATGCGCGCCGAGAAGGGACGGCTGCGCCAGGCTCTGCCGCTTGTCGTGGTGACCGAGAACCTGCTCGACCATGAAAATTTCGTCACGCTCGACGAGGACGACAACGCCTTCGTCAGCTTCAAGGCGCCGTCGGACTACGCGGTCAAGGGCATGGCGCGGGCGCTGGAGAAACTGCCCGGGCTGCTCGCCCCGCTGCCGGTCGAACAGCTTTTCGATCGCGGCATCCGGCCAACCGAATCGCATGTCCAGGGTACGCTCCGGATGGGAACGGGCCCGGCCGATTCGGTGGTCGACAGCGGCATGATTCATCACCAGCTCAGGAACCTGGTCGTGGTCGGCACCAGCACATATCCGAGCTGTTCATGCGCCAATCCGAGCCTGACCGCGGCAGCGCTGTCCCTGCGGGCGGCGAGCCGGATGGCGTGAGAGGAGCAAACCAGATGATAGAGATCTCGCGACGCTCCGCACTGGCCGTCATGGCGGGCGGGGTGGTGTCGACCGGCATTGCCTACGCGGCAGTATCCTCGTTTTCGGATGAGGATCTGGTGCGCGTCACGCTCGAGAAATATTTCGGCAAGCTCAACATGCGCATCGAGCATTTGCAGCAGTTTGTCCTGGCGTTCCGCGACAGGAACCCGTGGATATTCCCGAGCAAGAAACTCAGCGACGCCGTCACCTTGCTCGAGGAGACAAGGCTGGGCAAAGCCCGCGCTCTGCTGCCGGAGCAGAAGAAGCAGGACCTCCTGCATTTCGACCGCTGGCTGATCGCCGAATTCCACATGCTGACCGACTACGCCTGGCGCAGTTCGCCGGGCGATCCGATCCGGTTCACCGGATGGCAGCCATGCACCAATCCGTTCGCCAATCTCGAGCAACAGAGTGCCTGAGGCGGTGCCGGAGCAAGCTCTCCGGCCACATTGAACGAAACGCGAAAGAACCAGGAGCCAGGACCATGAAAGTTCTTTTTGCAGGCGGAAACGGATACACGCCCGAATTCAGCGGCGGCGTCCAGTCGAGCACCCATCATCTGGCGGAACAGTTGATCGAGCACGGCCATGAGGCGGCCGTACTGGCCGCCCTGTTCGGCGACGGTGTCTTCGGCTTCAAGGCGCGCGCCAAGATGAAGCTGCTGCGTCAGCCGGCGGTCATCGACAGTTTTCCCGGCTATCCGGTGGTGCGGGCTTGGTTTCCCTGGAAGGCGGCCGACTTTGCCGTCCGCAGATTGAAGCCGGACGTGGCCGTCGTCCAATGCCACAAGTCGGTTCCGGTGGGCAAGGCGCTGCAGGCCGAAGGCGTGCCGCTGGTCGTCTATCTCAGGAACGTCGAGTTCCATGAGCTGGGCGGCGATCTGCGCGAGCTGCATTCGGCGCTCTACATCGCCAATTCGCAATTCACCGCGCGCGCCTACAAACAGAAGTTCGGCATCGATGCGGCGGTGCTGCCGCCGACCATCAATGCCGCCCTCTACAGCACGCCGACCACGGGCCAGTTCGTCACCTTGATCAATCCGTACGAGGAGAAAGGCTTCGAGCTCGCCGTGCGCATCGCCGGCGCCTGCCCCGAGATTCCGTTCCTGTTCGTGGAGAGCTGGAAGCTCGCCGACGATCATCGCGCCCGCATCGAGCAGACCATCGCCCCGTTCTCCAACATCAGGCTGGAGAACCGCACCGGCGACATGAAGACCGTCTATGGCCGCACCAGGATCCTGCTGGCGCCCAGCAAATGGGAAGAGGCCTGGGGCCGTGTGGCCTCGGAAGCCCATTGCAGCGGCATTCCCGTCATTGGCTCGCGGCGCGGCGGGCTGCCCGAAGCGATCGGCCCGGGCGGCGTGGTGCTGGATTACGATGCGCCGCTCGCCGACTGGATCGCGGCTGTCAGGCTGCTGTGGAACGACCGCCAGGAATATGACCGGCTCTCGGCCACGGCGCGCAGCTTCTCCGAGCGTCCGGAGCTCGATCCGGACCGCCAGTTCCTCACCTTCTTTTCCATACTGGACAAGGCCACACAGCAGCGTTCGCGACAGGCGGCGTAGCCAGGGCTCAGGCTGGCACCGGACCCGGCAGCCCTGTAATAGGAATTTTTTCTTGACAGGGTGAAGGCAGCTATGGTAGATTTTTGGTCATGGTGCTGAGTTGCGCCGGAAACCCGCCGCACAGGCGGGTTTTTCGTTTGATGCTTCTCGACCGGCACGCCGGCGAAACACTCCGAAGGAACCCGTTAATCTGGATTCGCAGCCTTGGCGGATCAGGCCAGGCGCTTGACCCGGCTTTTCAGCGTCTCGTAGCCGCGGGCGCCAAGCAGCGCGCGGGCAAGGGCCTTGGCGGCGCCCTTGCGGCCTTCCTGTGATTTGGCCTGTCGCAACCTGGCCGGCAGGTTGCGCGCCGCCTGGCCGAGCGCCGGGAGCGACAGCGCGTTGGGAAAGCTGACCATGTGCGTTTCGACGCACAGCACCGGTTTGCCCGACAGCTCGGTGATCCTCAGCGCCTGCTCGTGCTCGCTCTCGATGAACAGGATGGCATCGGATTTGCGGTAGAATTCGGCCTTGAAACTGCCATGCGCGCCAAGCCGCTGGCGCTCCGCCTTGCTCGGCAGGTCGAGCATGATCAGATGATCGTACTTGATCTCGTGCTTGGCCAGCCATGCCTCGGTCAAGGCGCGGTATTTCTCCAGCCGGCTGGTCACCAGCCAGCCGATCTTGCGGGTCGCGGTATGGAGCGGCCGCGCTTCGCTGAGGAATTTCTCGTAGGCCGGACCATCGTCGTTTTCCGCTTCGGTCGGATCGAGGCACAGCACCCCGTCTATGTCGACGCAGCATTGCGCCAGGAATTTGTGATGCATGAAGTTCCACTGGAACATGCGCGGATGCGGCACGACCTCGAAGACGACATCGGTCTCGGCATGCTGCGGCTCAAGCCCGAACACGGCGGCAAAGGTGTAGTCGGCCTCGATGCCGGCACCCTCTATGCGGGCGCGGGCGTCGCGCATGGCGTTGCCGCCGGAGACGCTGTCGTCGATCACCAGCACCTTGCGCATTTCCGCGACCTTGCGGTCGAGCACCGCACGGCGCTTGGTGATGCCCGATGTGTAGACGCGACCCTCGAGGAAGGAGTCCAGGTCGGTCATCGGTATGTTCGCCGCGAGGCTGACCAGCGTCGCTGCCAGCACCCCGCTTCTGGGGACGCCGACCACCAGGTCGATGTCGCGCGGCAACCGGTGAAGGTTGCTCACGATCGCGTCGTTCATGTCTGAGATCGATCGGTAATGCATGGATCAGGCCTGATGCTCGGGTGAACGGTAAGGGTCGAAAGCGCCGAAATTATTGCGCCTCGCGCGGTGCTGCCGCCGGCGGCCTTGCCGGCAGCATTTTCAAGGCCTCGCGCAAGGCTTCACGGCCGGCTGCGAAGGCCAGCGCGATGACGATGGTGATGAGATAGGCAAGGATCGCGCCGCTGGCCAAGGCAATGACATGCTGCTGCGGCAGCAGCGGCTTGACCAACCAGACCACCGCCAGCGCCACATGCGCGCCGAGCACGAACGGCGTCGCCGCGCGAAGCACGTGCCTTGCCCGCAGCGGCCCGCTCCTGCCGACATAGAGCCACAGGAAAGGCGTGCGCAGATATTCGCTGACGGCATAGGCGATCGCCACGCCGAGCGCGCCATAAGGCAGGCCCAGCACGAAAGCGAGCACCGACGTCACCGCCGTGATGATGCCCCAGCGCATGAAGTCGCCGGAACGGCCTTGGCTGACGAACAGCCATCCGGCCGGATTGTTGAGCGGCTGCAGCAGCCCGGCGAAGCCAAGCGCCAGGAAAATCGAGGCGCTCGCGCGCCATTGCTCGCCGAGCACGAAGGGGATGAGTATGTCCGACATGGCGGTGGCGAAAGCGACGCCGGGAAGCGCCACCAGCAGGATGAGCGGCATGACGCGAAGATAGGCGCTGCGGTAGCGGTCGGGCTCGTCCTTCAGCCTGGAAAGAGCCGGCACCATCACCTTCGACAGCGGGTTCGTGATCTGGCTCAGCGGGAACAGGAGCAGCTTGTAGGCACGGTCATAGAGGCCGAGCTGCGCCTCGCCCCAGTATTTTCCGATCAGCACGTTGTCGAGATTACGGGCAAAGAAATTGGCGAAGTTGAAGCCGGTTATGCCGGCGCCGAAATTGATCAGCTCGCTGATCCCGGCGACCTTGCGCGGCAGGCTGGGCCGCCAGCGCGAACTGGCCCAGTAGCACAGCGTCGGCAGCACGGCTCCGGTCAAGGTGCCGGCGAAAAGTGCCCAGTAGGAGCGGTCGATGAAGGTCCAGGCGATCGACACGGCAAGACCAGCCACGGCGCCTGCGACATCGATGATGGCCAGGCGGCCGAACTGCATGCGGCGGGTCAGGAGCGCCAGATGCTGCGCACCGAGGCCGTAGGCCATGATCTGCAGGCCCAGCGCCGCCACCAGGCCAGCCACACGCGGTTCGCCGTAGAAGGCGGCGACCAGCGGTGCCGCGCCGGCAAGCACGCAGGCCAGGATGGCGCTGACGGCGACGTTGATCCAGAACAGGTAGTTCACCTCGTCGTGCCGTATGCCCGATTTCTGGATGGTCGCCTGGGTGAGGCCGAAATCCTGGAACAGCGCGATGAAGGCCAGCACCGGCGCGCACATCGCCACGACGCCGAAATCCTGCGGCAACAGGAGACGCGACAGCACGATGACGGAAATGATCTGCGTGGCGACCCGCACGGACTGCGACAAGGCCGTCACGACCGCGCCACGCCCGACCGATTTGCGCAGCGAGCCTTCTGGCGGATCGAATGGATTGGCTTCCAAATTCAGGATTCCTGATTCTTGTGCAGGTTCCGACTAGGAACCCTGCAACCGCCGCCGCGGCCAAATTACGGCATTTATTTTGCAGTGCAACAAAAAACGTGGATTTTGCTACGCTGCACCAAAAATGTTGCGATGCAGCAAGACCTGTACTAGGTTCGCCGTGGGTGGGCCAACAGCGGTCGAGTTTTCATGCTGAATGTCTTGTACCTTGTGCATGACGTTTCCGACCCGGCAGTGCGCCGGCGGATTACAATGCTCAGGGCAGGTGGCGCCCAGGTCACGCTCGCAGGCTTCCGCCGCACGGCAAATCGCATTGCCGACGTCGAGGGTTTGCGGCCGCTGGATCTCGGCGCGACGCGTGACGGGCGATTCGCCCAGCGCCTGACGGCAGTCGCCAAGGCGGCGGTTTCGATCGGCACCAGGCTCCGCGGCATGCCGAGGCCCGATCTCATCATCGCGCGCAACCTGGAAATGCTGGCGCTCGCCCGCCGCGCCAACACGGCATTCGGCGCCGCGGTGCCGATCGTCTATGAATGCCTCGACATCCATCGCCTGATGCTTCGCAGCGATGCGGTCGGCAAGGCGCTGCGTGCCACGGAACGTTACCTTGCCAGGGACGTAAGGCTGCTGGTGACCAGCTCGCCCGCATTCACCGCCAATTATTTCGAGCCGTACGGCCAGGTGACGGCGCCGGTCGAACTGGTCGAAAACAAATATTTCGAGGCAGCGGCGATCCTGCCGGCCGAGCATGAGATGGCCGAGGCGCCTGTCGCGCCACCCTGGCGCATCGGCTGGTTCGGGGCATTGCGCTGCCGCCGCTCGCTCGAACTCCTGGCCGATTTCTCGCGCCGCGCCGACGGCCGGTTCGAGATCGTGCTGCGCGGCCGCCCGGCGTTGACCGAATTCCCGGATTTCCACGCCTTCGTCGAGGCGGAGCCCTGGCTTTCGTTTCGCGGACCCTACCGCAACCCGGAGGACATGGCGGCGATCTACCGGGACGTGCATTTCTCCTGGGCGATCGATTTCTTCGAGGCGGGCCAGAATTCCGAATGGCTGCTGCCCAATCGCCTCTATGAAGGCTGCCGATTCGGCGCGGTGCCGATCTCGATGGCCAACACGGAAACTGGGCGGTTCCTCGGCCGGCAAGGCATCGGCATTCTGTTGCCCGAAGCCTCACCCGACGCGCTCGAAGCCGCCATCGGCAAGATGGAGGAGCGCCGCTTCAGCACGTTGAAGGAGCGCGTTCTGTCGCGCAACCCCAGGATATGGAGCTATGATCGCAGCGATTGCCAGGCGCTGGTCGACAAGCTTCGCAGCCTGGCCGCCATGCGCCAACCCTTCGCGGCCGAGGCTTTGGCCTAGGATGGAGATCGCCCGATGATGCAAGCGCTCCCCTCCAGCCTGATCGTGATTCCCTGCCTCAACGAGGCAGCCCATATCGGTGTGCTGCTCGACCAGCTCAGGCCCGCGGCCGCGAGGCTCGGCGCCAGGATCGTCGTTGCCGATGGCGGCAGCACCGATGGTACCCCGGCCATTGTCGGCGAGCGTGCGAAGGAAGATCCCCGCATCATCCTGCTCCACAATGAAAAGCGCATCCAGAGCGCGGCGATCAATCTTGCCGTCGCCAGATTCGGCGATGGTGCCGAATATCTGATCCGCATCGATGCCCATGGCGGCTATCCCGCCGACTATTGCGACCGGCTGGTCGAGGAAGCGCTGGCCACGGGCGCCGATTCTGTCGTGGTCTCGATGCTGACCAGCGGCAGCGGCACCGTGCAGAAGGCGGCCGCGGCGGCACAGAATTCAAAGCTCGGCACCGGCGGTTCCAAGCACAGGCATCTGTCCGCCGGAGAATGGGTCGATCACGGCCATCACGCGCTGATGCGGATTTCTGCCTTCCGGGCCGTCGGCGGCTATGACGAGACGTTCAGCCATAATGAGGACGCCGAGCTCGACTACCGGCTGAGACAGGCCGGCTACAGGATCTGGATGAGCGGCAGGACGCAGATGGTCTACTATCCGCGCGCGTCGCTCAGCGGCCTCTATTTCCAGTATCTCGGCTACGGCCGCGGACGCGCCAAGAATGTCCTGAAGCACCGCGTCATCCCGAAGGTCCGGCAGATGGTGCCGCTGCTGGTGTTCCCGGTGGTGGTGCTCGCGGCCTTTTCCTTCGTGCACTGGCTGGCGGCGGTGCCGCTTTTGATCTGGGCATCCGTATGCCTCGGCTATGGCCTGTGGACGGCGGTAAGCCAGCGCAATGCCGACATCGCGCTTGCCGGCGTCTCGGCGATGGTCATGCATTTCGGCTGGTCCGTCGGTTTCTGGCTGCAGCTTCTCGGCCTTGGCAAACAGCGCGGGGTCGCGTGATGGCGGTTCCAGGCAAGAACCGCAGCATCGATATCGGCGTGTGCACGTTCCGCCGGCCGGAATTGGCCCACACGCTGCGCTCGCTCGACGCCATGGACAGGCTGGCCGGTTTCGACGTCCGGGTCATCGTCGCCGATAATGACGACACGCCGAGCGCCAGGGATCTGGTGACGACGCTGGCGCGGGAACTGACGCTGCCGATCAGCTATCACCACTGCCCGGCGCGCAACATCTCGATCGCCCGAAATGCCTGTCTTGACGCCAGCACGTCGGATTTCGTCGCCTTCATCGACGACGACGAGACGGCTTCGCCGCGCTGGCTTGCCGAGCTCGTCGCAACAGCCCAGGCAAGTCGCGCCGCCGCCGTGCTGGGCCCGGTCAAGGCGCGCTATGGGGCCGATGCGCCGGACTGGATGCGGCGTGGCGACTTCCATTCGACCTTGCCGGTCTGGGTGCGCGGCGAGATCCGCACCGGCTACACCTGCAACGTGCTGCTCGACATGAGGTCGGACAGCCTGCGCGGGCGCCGCTTCAGCCTGGCGCGTGGCCAGACCGGCGGCGAGGACACCGAATTCTTCGACCAGATGCACAAGACAGGCGGCACGATCGCGTTTTCTCCGGAGGCTTGGGTGGACGAGGTCGTGCCACGGACCAGGGCCGCGTTCGACTGGCTTGGCCGCCGCCGCTTCCGCGTCGGGCAGACGCATGGCCATCTCCTGGGGCGCAATGCGAGCGGCATTGGCCTGCTCAAACAGGTCGCCATTGCCTCGGCAAAGGCAGCCTATTGCTTCGCCGCGGCGTTTCCCTTCCTTGCCAGCCCCGTGCGGCGGAACCGCAGCGTGCTGCGCGGCATTATGCATGTCGGCGTCGTCAGCGGCCTTGTCGGCATCCGCGAGATTCGTCTCTACGGCCAGCCCTCGCCACAGGAAGGAGGCAAGCGTGCAGCCTGACGTCAGCTTCGTCCCGGACGTTTCCTTCGTCATTGCAGCCTACAACGCCGAGGCGACCCTCGACCGGGCGATCGCCAGCGCCATCGCGCAGAAGGGTGTCAGCGTCGAGGTCGTCGTCGTCGACGACAAGTCGCGCGACGCGACGCTCGACGTGGCAAGGGCCTATCCGCAAGACATCGTGCGCGTCGTGGCGCTCGCGCAGAACAGGGGCCCCGGCGGCGCCAGGAACGCCGGCCTCGAGGCTGCCCGCGGCCGCTGGGTCGCGGTCCTCGATTCCGACGACGCGGTCTATCCCGGCCGCATCGCCGCCATGATCGCGCGGGCTGAAAGGGCGGGCGCGCAAATCGCCGTCGACAACCTCCAGGTCGTCCGCGAGGACGGCGTGATCGAGGATGCGATGTTCCCGACGCGCTATCTGGAGGAATTGGGCGAGATCTCGCTGGCCAGCTATATCGCCGGCAACATCGTCTTCGAATCGAAGTTCAATCTCGGCTATCTCAAGCCGATCTTCGAGCGCCGCTTCCTGGAAGAAAACGGACTTCGCTACGACGAGGACCTGATCATCGGCGAGGATTACATTTTCCTGGCCAACGCCCTGGCCAAGGGCGGCAGGTGCGTGGTCGAGCCTGACATCGGCTATGTCTATCACATCCGCAGCGGCTCCATTTCGCGCGTGCTCGAGCCTCATCACGTTGAGGCGATGCGCAAGGCCGATGCGATTTTCGCTCAAAGCCATCAGATGGACGCGGCCACGCAAGCGGCCTTCGCCCGGCGCAGCCGCAGCCTGCGCAAGGCGGCTTCGTTCCTGTCGATGGTCCAGCACATCAAGGCGCGGTCCCCGCTCAAGGCGATCCGGACGGCGCTCAGCGACCCGGCGGCGGTCAGGCATATGGGCATGCCGATCGCCGTGCGGTTGCGACGAGTAGCGGCACAATTTGCCGTGGGGGCGGGGAGGTGAAGATGCAGGCACATGGAGGGATTTTTCCTGGCCTGCGAATGGACTGAAGTCGATCTCCTCAGAAGGAATTTGCGATGAAGAAAATCAGGAAGGCCGTGATACCGGTGGCGGGGCTTGGAACGCGGTTCCTGCCGGCGACCAAGTCGATGCCGAAGGAAATGCTTCCCGTCGTCGACCGGCCCGTCGTGCAATACGCCGTCGATGAGGCCTTCGAGGCCGGCATCGAGCACATCGTGTTCGTGACCGGCCGCAACAAGGCGGTTATCGAGGATTATTTCGACCTGCATCCGGAATTGATCGGAACACTGGAGCAGAGCGGCAAGAAGGTGCAATTGCAGTCGCTGGAAAGCCTGCTGCCGGTGGCCGGCGCCACCAGCTTCATCCGCCAGCAATCCCCGCAAGGCCTTGGCCACGCCGTCTGGTGCGCGCGCGAGGTCATCGGCAACGAGCCCTTCGCCCTGCTTTTGCCTGACATGGTCTCGTTCGGCGGCCGCGGCTGCCTGGCCGAGGTCGCCGACCTCTATGCCGAGACCGGCGGCAACGTCATTGCGGTCGAGCGCTGTGACCCGACCGAGACCAACAAATACGGCATTGTCGGCCGCGGCGCCGACATTGGCGGCGGTTTCGAGGTGACGGCGATGGTCGAAAAGCCGGCGCCGGCCAATGCGCCGTCGAACTTCTACATCAACGGCCGCTATATCCTGCAGCCCGAGATCTTCGCCCTGCTCGGCAACCAGCAGCGCGGCGCGGGCAATGAGATCCAGTTGACCGACGCCATGGTCCGCCTGGCGCAGGAGCAGTCCTTCTTTG
The DNA here is from genome assembly GCF_006442495.1 of Mesorhizobium sp. B2-1-3. NCBI lineage: Bacteria > Pseudomonadati > Pseudomonadota > Alphaproteobacteria > Hyphomicrobiales > Phyllobacteriaceae > Mesorhizobium > Mesorhizobium sp. B2-1-3. Next base: position 194,905 of record NZ_VFWL01000009.1, on the reverse strand, counting down.
CCCAGCCTTTCAAGGGCCGCATGTTCGACTGCGGCTCGAAGGAGGGCTTTATCCAGGCCAACATCGCCTTCGCCTTGGCGCGCGACGACATGAAGGGTCCGGTTTTCGAGATGCTCCAGGAGTTCGTCCGGTCGCATGAACGACAGGAAGAAGCCGCATAATGCCCATGTTTCGGGAGCATTGTCGGACGGCTGACGGTGCGATGCGCGGAAGGCCCTGTGGCGTCCGGCATGGAACTTGCGTTGCTTTTTGGCAATGCTCCCGATCTTCGACGTGCCTGGGAGCCAAGGCATGATCCCGGAAAGCGCAAGGCGGTTTTCGGAAAAGATCATGTTCAAACAGTGAGATAGAGCCCATCCCGATGATTGGGATGGACGGGCTCTGGAATTGGACCGAAGATGAACTATGCCAACTTTCCTCTCGACAAGAGGATGCCATTGCCGAATTCGGAAGCAGGAGACGGCGAAGACTTCATCGATGTCGAGCGGCTGCTTGGCATGGCAGCGCGGCAGGCCAAGGTGGTTGTCCTGGGCGCGGTCATTGGTCTTGTCCTGGGCCTGCTCTATCTGCAGACCACGCCGCCCAAATACCAATCGGTCTCGAGCGTGCTGATCGATGAGGGGCTGAACAAGATCGTCGATGACATTTCGGCGGCGTCGACGACCATGCAGACCGATTCGGCCATCCTGAGCCAGATCGAAATCCTGACCTCGACGCGGCTTGCCGCCGTGGTCGTCGACAAGCTGAAGCTGGACCGCAACGACGCGTTCATGAACCCGCCCCAGTCGGCGCTCGCCCAGGGCATCGGCCTGATCCGCGGCCTGATCCAGTATGTTCGCCCCAGTCCTCCCATGCCGGGCGTCGGCGACGTCACCAAGCTCGACCCCGCCACCCGCGATGCGCTGATCGCGACCTCACGTCGCGACTACGCGATCCTCAAATTGCAGAACGAGGTGCAGGCGGAGCGCGTCGGGCGAAGCTATGTCATCGCGCTCGGCTACCAGGCGACGGACCCGGCACTGGCGACCGCGATCACCAAGGCCTATGCCGATGCTTATCTCGCCGACCAGCTCGACGCCTCCTTCGATGCCACCGAGCGCGCAGCGGTCTGGCTGCAGGGCCGGCTGACGGAACTGCGCGAAAGCTCGCAGGCGGCATCGCTCGCGGTCGAGAAATTCAGGGCCGAGCACGGCCTGTCCGCCAACAGCGACGGCCAGCTGATGAGCGCCAAGCAGCTAGCCGACCTCAACGCCCAGCTTATCGTGGCGCAGGCCGATACGGCCCGGGCCAGCGCCCGCTACCAGCAATACAAGTCCATCGTCGAAAGCGGTTCGGAGAACGCCTTCAAGGATGCCGCCATATCGAGCGACCAGCCGAGCAGCTCGGTCATCGCGGCGCTCAAGACGCGCTATCTCGCCGTCGCCAAGCGGCAGCAGGATGTCGAGGCCAATTTTGGGCCGCAGCATCCGCAGGCGGTGGCGCTCGCCAAGGAGAAGGCCGACATATCGGCGCAGATATTCGGCGAGCTGAAGCAGCTGACCGAAAGCTATCGCAATGAATATGAAGTGGCGCTGGCGCGCGAGACCGCGCTCAGGGCCAATGTCGCCGCGGCGCAAGGCAAGAGCGCCATCGACAACCAGTCGCAGGTCAAGCTGCGTGAACTCGACCAGAAGGCGACGGCGCTCTCCACGCTCTACCAGACATTCCTCGGCCGCTACGAGGAAGCCGCCCAGCAGCAATCCTTCCCGGTCGGCAAGATCCGCATCATCTCGGATGCATCGACGCCGCTCAGCGCCTCCAGCCCGCGCACGGTGGTTGTGCTGGCGCTCTCGCTTGTGCTGGGCACGTTGATGGGTGCCGGGCTCGGCGGCCTGAACGAATTCAACGAGCGTTTCTTCAGGACCGGCGAGGATGTCCGCGACCGCGTCGGCCTCAAATTCCTCGGTTATCTGCCTGTCATCGGCGGCAAGACCGCCAGGGAGGAAAAGCCGGCCGACCCGGATCTCAAAACCGCCAAATCGCCGGCCGCCGCCGAAAAGCGCGCGCGCATGCGCGTCAGCGTCGATGCTCCGGCGTCGATGTTCTCCGAGACGCTGCGCAGCGCAAAGATCGCCTTCGACGTCGTCATGGAAGGGCAGGGCAGCCGCGTCATCGGCGTCATCTCGGTCCTTCCCGGCGAAGGCAAGTCGACGGTCGCGGCCAATCTGGCCGGACTGCTCGCCGCCAACGGCGCCAGGACGCTGCTGATCGACGGCGACCTGCGCAATCCGGGCTTGAGCCGCAGCCTCGGCATGGAGGCCGAGCAGGGACTGATGGAAGCGGTGGTGAGCGGCCAGACCTGGCAGTCGGTCGGCAAGATCGACCGGCAGACCAAGCTGGCGATCATTCCGGCCGTGCTGCGCGGCAATTTCTCGCATACCAGCGAGCTTCTCTCCTCGGCCGGCATGCGGCGCTTCATCGACAACGCCAAGGAGACCTTCGAATACATCGTCGTCGATCTGCCGCCGCTGGGGCCGGTGGTCGACGCCAAGGCCTTCGCGCCGCTTGTCGACGGCTTCGTGCTGGTCACCGAATGGGGCCGCACGCCGCGCGCGATGGTGAGATCGATGCTCGAATCCGAACCCTATGTCGCCAACAAGATCGTCGGCGCGGTGCTGAACAAGGTCGATCTCAAGAAGCTCGCCAAATACGGCTCGTTCGGAGCGTCCGAAAAATTCTTCGGCCAGTACTCGAGCTATTATCTCGACAAGACCGAAGTGCGCAGCAAGACAACGGTCTGAGTTCAACCGTGGCGATTTCCGTGCCTGAGTGACGAGGCAGGTCATCGCCTATGTGGCCGCGGCGGGCTACAATGGGAGTCTAAACCCGGGCATCATCCGGCAGGCAATGTCAGCTTACGCGGCCAATAGCGGCTCGCCACCAAAAGACTGAGATGGACGACAACTATTCCGAGGATGCCTGCCAAAGCCTTCAGTGAGCCGTCCGAAAGGCGCGCATGCCGACCGGGTTCGAGGAGCTGCATCAGCTCCAGCACAGTGGCTACGACGACAACTATAGTGACAGTTCCAGCCAAGCGGTTTGGAAAGCCGAGCCCCATTGCCACGCCGAACAGAACGTAGGCGAGGGCGCGTTCGAAATCTGGGTCACCCAGGTGGGGCCGCATCTGGATTGGCGACAGTGTCGCGAAGACAATGACGGCGAGCAAAGCAATGGCGGCAATGCGAGAGATGAGGGTCATTGCCGTTCGTAAAGCGAACAAGCCGGCGAAACAAGTACGGGCATCTTCAAGGGTCGAATTTATAACGAGGTAGCTTCCGTACTGCTTGGCGGATTCAAGCAGCCGCGCCCGATCCAAAGACCCATGCTAGCCCGTGACGCCCGGTTTCTTTGGCTGATTGGCGATGTCTATGAAATGACATCCGGAGCAATATTGTATTGCGCAGAATCGACGCACTTTGAGGTTGGCGACATGGATTGGAAGCAGGTCGGCCCCAGAGCAGATCAGTCTATTTCGCTTGCCAGCGATTTCGACGGCAGGTCGATCGTCCGCTCTGGATGGACGGCGGTGTCGGTCCAAGCCCTGGTCAGTTTGAGTTCTGACCGGGTTTCGCAGACAGCGCGATCGGGTCGGTTTCGATAAGCCGAAGCGACCGCACCATGTTCGCCGTTTGCGTCTTGTACTTGAGAAAATGCGGTGTGGTCAGATGGGCGTCGTACGCCGTCTGATCGGCGTAGCATTCGATCACGCGCACCTTTTCAGGCGCACCTTTTTCCGACACGGCATGAAGGAAAAGCACGCCCGGCTCGATTCGCACGGAGGCCTCGATCTCTTCGGCAATCAGGGCCTTGTAGCTGTCGATCTGGTCAGGATCGATTTCCAGTTCGGCTATCCTGACGATCCGCATCGATTGGTCCCTAACTTTGTACAGGGCCGCGTCTCACTATCCAGGCCTCGGAACCCTGCGGCTGGACGGTGCGCTCCTGCGAGGAAGGCACCGAGGTGCCCGTTGGTCAATCCTCATTGGTCAACAGGATCGCGACTACGCGGCCCTGAGCCGGTAGCGGAACACCGTGTGGTCGAGCAGCAGCCGGATGCGCGGTTCGGCTTCGGTCGCCACCAGCCAGCTTGCCGCGATCATGGTCGCGCCGACCGTTGCCATGGACAACAGATAAGGCAGCCCGGCGCGGACCATCGCGCCGAGCATCGCCGCGCCGATGACGTCGTGGATCAGATAGAGCGGGTAGGTCATCAAGCCGATCCGGCGCCAGCCGCTCCAGCTGAGGTCGAGCCGCAGTGACCACGCCATCAGGGCGATGGCGACCAGGAAGACAAGGATCGGCGGCGCATAGGGCATCGCGGCGCCGACTTTGGCGCTGTGGACATCGACCGAACTGGCGATTTGCAGCACGCCCCCGCCCAGGAACAGCAGGCAGAAGGCCAGGCGCGAGGCCGTCACCGCCTTGAACCGCATCAGCCAGATGAGCACGCCGACGGCGAAAAAAGAGCCATGGTGCACCAGGACGAGCTGCAGCCAGCGTGTCTCGGCGAGGTCGGACCAGCCGAGCGGATAATAGAGGCACCAGAACAGCGTGCTGACGAGGCCGATCACGACTGCCACCGTCTCCATCAGGTGGAAGCGGCCAAGCCGCAACAGGATCCAGACGACAGCGTAGAAGGCGATCTCGATGCCGAGCGTCCAGTAGACGCTGTCCACCCAAGGGCCGTAGGGCGCGAAAAGGCCGGTGCGAACGAGCCTGATCACGGCATCGGTTGGCCAGCTCAGACCGGTGAGCAGCAGCACCGCCGCGGTCACCGGCGCGCAGATCCAGACCGCCGGCGCCAGCCTTTTCACCCTTGCCTCGAAAAACCGCAGCGGCGTCGAATTCTCGGCGCTGAAGGCGATGACGAAACCGCTGATGACGAAGAATATCTGCACGCCGACCCAGCCGGAGCCGACCAAGGCCATTTCGGGATGGGGCGGGATGCCGCCGGTCGCGCGCGCCGAAACCCCGTCAGGGAATGCCCATACCCAGAAGCCATAGTGATAGAACATCACCATGACGGCGGCCAGGAAACGCAATATGTCGACGCCGCCGAATGTCGCCTTGTGCTGAGCCATGCCGTGCCTTTGGAATGGCCCCCCAAGCCAAACCCTAGAGTCTGTTGTTGCATTGCACAACAAAAGATTGGCCAGATGTGACAGTTGGCGCCGACCGCTCAACAAACGGAAGGATCGGCTCTGCTGCGCCCGATCATCTAGCTAGACCCCGATGCCGCGCTCCTTCAGCACGGCCGTGATCTCTTCGAGGATGGCCGGGTCGTCGATCGTCGCCGGCATGGTCCAGTCTTCCTTGTCGGCGATCTTCTGCATGGTGCCGCGCAGGATCTTTCCCGACCGCGTCTTCGGCAGCCGCTTGATCGTCACCACCGTCCTGAAGGCGGCGACCGGGCCGATGCGCTCGCGCACCAGCCCCACCACTTCGCTCTCGATGAGGCCGATCTCGCGCGAGACACCAGCGTTGAGCACGACGAAGCCGAGCGGAACCTGGCCTTTCATCGAATCGGCGATGCCGACGACGGCGCATTCCGCGACATCGGGATGCGTTGCCAGCACCTCTTCCATGGCGCCGGTCGACAGCCGGTGGCCGGCGACATTGATGATGTCGTCGGTGCGGGCCATCACGTAGAGGTAGCCGTCATCGTCGATCATGCCGGCATCGGCGGTCTTGTAGAAGCCGGGGAACTCGTCGAGATAGGCTTGGCGGAAACGGGCGTCGGCGTTCCACAGCGTCGGCAGGCAGCCCGCCGGCAGCGGCAGCTTGACCACGACATTGCCGAGCGTGCCGCGCGGCACCTCGTGGCCGGCATCGTCGAGCACGCGGATGTCGTAGCCGGGCATCGGCACGCCGGGTGAGCCGTATTTTACCGGCAGCAGGCCAAGGCCTGCGGGGTTGATGGTCATTGGCGAGCCGGTCTCGGTCTGCCACCAATGGTCGATGACCGGCACGTTCAGTTTCTGCTCCGCCCATTTGATGGTTTCGGGATCGGCGCGCTCGCCGGCGAGGAACAGCGTTCGGAATTTCGACAGGTCGTATCTGGCGACGAATTCGCCCCTGGGATCCTGCCCCTTGATGGCGCGGAACGCCGTCGGCGCGGTGAACAGGGCGACCACGCCATGCTGCGCGATCACCCGCCAGTAGGTGCCGGCATCGGGCGTGCCGACCGGCTTGCCTTCGAACAGGATACTGGTGCAGCCATGCAGCAGCGGCCCGTAGACGATGTAGGAATGGCCGACCACCCAGCCGACGTCGGACGCCGCCCAGAACACTTCGCCGGGCTTGACGCCGAACTCGTTTTCCATCGTCCATTCGAGCGCCACCATGTGGCCGCCATTGTCGCGAACGATGCCCTTGGGCTGGCCGGTCGTGCCTGACGTATAGATGATGTAGAGCGGGTCGGTGGCAAGCACCGGAACGCAGTCGACATTGGCGCCGGCCGCCCGCTCGCGCGCGACCGAGTCCGCATAGTCGATGTCGTAATTGTCCCTGAGCTCGCAGCGCAATTGGTCGCGCTGCAGGATCAGGCAGGCGTCCGGCTTGTGGCGTGATATTTCGATCGCCTTGTCGAGCAGCGGCTTGTAGGCGACGACGCGGCCGGGCTCCAGGCCGCAGGAGGCCGAAATGATCACCTTCGGCCTGGCGTCGTCGATGCGGGTGGCGAGCTCATGCGAGGCAAAACCGCCGAAGACGACCGAATGCACGGCGCCGACGCGGGCGCAGGCAAGCATGGCGATGGCCGCTTCCGCCACCATCGGCATGTAGATGATGACGCGATCACCCTTGCCGACGCCGCGGTTCTTCAGCACCGAGGTCAGCGCCACCACTTCGCGTTTGAGCTCGGCATAGGTGAATGTCTTCACGGTGCCGGTGATGGCGCTGTCATGGATCAGCGCGATCTGGTCGGCACGCCCGCCGGCGACATGCCGGTCGAGGGCATTGTAGCAGGTGTTGCAGGTGGCGCCGGTAAACCAGCGGCCATAAACGCCGGCTTCCGCATCGAACACCTTGTCGTAAGGCGTGTACCAATCGATGGCGTTCGCCGCATCCGCCCAGAACTTTTCCGGGTCGCGTTTCCAGCCGTCATAGACCTCGTGATAGCGTGAAGCCATCCGTTTCCTCCCCAGGAAGATTTGCCGTCTTGGCAATAGCCTATGCTGTTTTTTCCGGCGATGTCTTCCCTCAATTCGTCTGATCCGGTCCGGTCCTGGTCGCAAAGGTGCGACATCGTGGCCCTCCGGGAAGAAAAGCAACGGTCCGGCCCGGGCGTTCCCATGTGGCCGTGTGCACCGGCGCGTCGGCCGGTGGTCTCGTCGTCGGGCATGGTCACCGCGATCGAGCAGCCGTCTTCCGGGTCAGTCGATCCTTTTTGTGCTCACCATCACCGGCCGGATCGGCGGCGCCGGCGGCAGCAGGTCGCGAATGTCTGCAAACGGAAACATCGGCTCGAAGCGGAAGGCTTCGGCCTGTGATCCCGGCGCGCCGTTGCACTGGCCGGCGCGAAAAAAATTCTGCGTGCGGGCGATGTCGACGAAGCGCTCCGGATCCTGCGACTGGTGTAGGCGGATCGCCTTGGCCTTGATGTCGGCGTGGGCCGAGACGTCGACATAGTGGGTCGGGGAGAATCCGGTACCGCCCATCGTGTCGGCATGCAGCACCGGCACGGCGAACGAGGCCGCGATGCGCACGGCGTCCGATAGCGCGCGGTGGTCGGCGTGATAGTCGTTGGGCGCATGGGTAATCACCAGATCCGGTCCGCTCTCGCCAATCAGCGTCTTCAGCGCGCCGATCAGCGCGTTATCCGCCACCAGTCCGCCGTCGGGAAAGTCGAGGAAGCGCGGCGCCGCCCCGAGCAGCGCGGCCGCGGCCGTTGCCTCCTCGCGACGGACACGGGCGAGAACCGTGGGATCGCTATTGCCGCCCCTGGCACCATCCGTGGCTATGGCAAAAGTCAGTTCTGCGCCTTGCGCCGCATAGGCCGCCATCGTACCGAACATGAATATCTCGATGTCGTCAGGATGCGCGCCGAGCGCCAGTATTTTCAACGCTTCTCTCCCCGGAAATGGAAAAACGTGACGAACGGAATCCTGCTCGCCCTGATCGCCTATGCAAGCTATTCGGGCAGCGATGCCGTTGTCAAAAGCCTGGGTGGGCAGTTCACGGTGTTCGAGATCGGTTTCTTCTCGATATTGTTTGCCGGCTGCTTTCTCTTCTTCACCCGGCCGGCGGACGAGCGTTGGCGTGATTTCTGGCGCACCAAACGACCCTGGGCGGTGCAGGCGCGCGCCTGGGCCGGCATCGCCTCGGGCGTGCTCAGCGTCTATGCCTTCACCACCATTCCACTGGCCGAAGTCTACGCGCTCGTCTTCCTGGCGCCGCTCTGCGTCACCATCCTCTCCACGGTCGTCCTCAAGGAAAAGGTGGGTCCATGGCGCTGGCTGGCGGTGGTCGCCGGCTTTGCCGGCGTCATGTTGGTGGTGCTACCGGGGTTTCGCGAACTCAATCTTGGACACCTCGCCGCCTTTGGCGTGGCCTTTCTGGCAGCCGCCAGCGTCATCCTGATGCGCTCGCTGGCAAAGCAGGAAAAGCGCACGACCATGCTCGGCGTGCTGATCGGCTACGGCCTGTTGTTCAACGGCATCGGCATCGCCGCTACCTCGTTCACGCTTCCCGACGCAAGGCAGCTTGCATGGCTGATAATGGCCGGCGCCTTCACCGCATGCGGACAATTGCTGCAGCTGCTGGCCGTCAAATACGCGCCCGCCAACCGGATCGCGCCGACGCATTACTCGCAGATGGTCTGGGCGGTCATCCTCGGTGCGCTGTTCTTCCGGGAATATCCTGACTGGTTGTCGCTGGTCGGCCTCGCGGTCGTCGGCGGGTCCGGCCTGCTCACCATGGTGCGCGAGGAAGTACGGTTGGGCACGGTGCGCTGGAACCCGTTTTCGCGCACCCGGCTTTGATCTGGATGCGGTTGCATGGCGACCACGAGCGCTGATATGCGGGCGCGATGACGACAAAAGCCTTGCCGGAGCTTCCGGTATCCGCCGTGCTACCGGCGCTGGGCCATGCGCTCGGCTCCGGCAACGGCGCCGTGCTTGTGGCGCCGCCCGGCGCCGGCAAGACGACGCTGGTGCCGCTGGCGCTGCTCGATGCGCCATGGCTGGGCACGGGCAAGATCGTGCTGCTGGAGCCGCGCCGGCTCGCCGCCCGCGCCGCCGCCCGCCGCATGGCCGAATTGCTTGATGAGGAGCCCGGCGCCACCGTCGGCTATGCCATGCGCATGGAGAACCGCACTTCGGCCCGGACAAAAATACTGGTCGTCACCGAAGGTGTGCTGGCGCGGATGATCCTTGACGATCCCGAACTGCCCGGAATCTCGGCCGTGATCTTCGACGAATTCCACGAGCGCTCGCTCGACGGCGATTTCGGCCTCGCTTTGGCGCTCGACGTGCAAGGCGCGCTGCGGCCGGACCTGCGCGTCTTGGTGATGTCGGCGACGCTGGACGGCGCCCGAGTCGCGAAGCTGTTGTCCGGCGCGCCGGTGATCCAAAGCGAGGGCCGCGCCTTTCCCGTCGACATCCGCTACGATGAACGGCCGCCCGGCACTGCAATCGAAGATGCCATGGCGAAGGCGATCCGCGACGCTCTTGCCGACGAAAGCGGCAGCGTGCTTGCCTTCCTGCCCGGCCAGCGCGAGATCGAGCGCACCGCCGAGCGGCTTGCCGGCAGGGTCGGCGCCGACACCGATATCGTGCCGCTCTACGGCATGCTCGACGGCAAGGCGCAGGACGCGGCGATCAGGCCGGCGCCGGCGGGCCGCCGCAAGGTGGTGCTGGCTACGTCGATCGCCGAGACCTCCATCACCATCGACGGCGTGCGGGTCGTCATCGATTCCGGCCTGTCGCGGCTGCCGCGCTACGAGCCGGCCAGCGGCCTGACGCGGCTGGAGACGGTGCGCGCCAGCAAGGCCTCCGCCGACCAGCGCGCCGGCCGTGCCGGACGCACGCAGGCCGGCGTCGCCATCCGACTGTGGCGCGCCGAACAGACGGCGTCGCTTCCAGCCTTCACCCCGCCGGAAATCCTCGAGGCCGACCTTTCCGGCCTGCTGCTCGACTGCGCCGCCTTCGGCGTCGCCGATCCGACGAGCTTGGCCTTCCTCGATCCGCCGCCGGCCCCGGCGCTCACCGAGGCAAGGGCGCTGCTGCGCGCGCTCGACGCCGTCCACGAGGCGGGGCGGCTGACGGAAGCGGGCGCCGCGATGCGCAAGCTCGCTCTGCCGGTGCGGCTGGCGCATATGGTCGCCGAGGCGGCCCGCGGCGGCCATGCCGGCGAGGCGGCCATGCTCGCGGTGCTGCTGACCGAGCGCGGGTTGGGCGGTGACGGCGCCGATCTCGAACGCCGGCTGATGCGCTTTCGCCAGGAAAGATCGCCGCGCGCCACCGCCGCGCGGCAACTCGCCGAACGCCTGGCGAGGCAGGCCTCTTCACCCTCCCCCTTATGGGGGTCCGAAGGACGGGCGAGACCCGTGGCTCGCCCCGGAACGTCGATCCGCGAAGCGGAGCGGGGCGGGGGGCTTTGGCGCCGCACCCCCACCCCGGCGCTACGCGCCGACCCTCCCCACAAGGGGGAGGGTGGCAGCGCTGGTCCTCTCCTCATCCATGCCTGGCCGGACCGGGTCGCCAAGGCGCGCGGCGAGCGCGGGCGTTTCGTGCTGGCCAACGGCTCCGGTGCCATGCTCGATGCTGCCGATCCGCTTGCCGGCGAGGCGTTTCTGGTTGTCGCCGATCTGCAGGGCAAGGCGCAGAATGCGCGCATCACGGCGGCGGCGGCGATCAGCGAGGACGATATTCGTTCAGCACTGGCGGACAGGATCGAAACCCGCAGGCAAACGAGCTTCGATCGCGAGCGCCGCGCCGTGCGCGTGCGCGAAACCGTACGCCTCGGCGCTATCACGCTGGCCGAGCGCATGCTGCCTCCGCCAACCGGCAATGAGGCCGACCGCGCCATGCTTGACGCCTTGCGCGAACATGGACTTTCGCTGCTGAGCTGGAGCAAGGAGGCCGAGACGCTGCGCCAGCGCCTGTCCTGGCTGCATCGCGGCCTTGGGGCGCCGTGGCCCGATATGTCCGACACGGCACTTATCGATCGCCTCGACGACTGGCTGCTGCCGTTCCTGTCGGGTGCCGCATCCTTCTCGGCCATCGATCCGGGTGTCGTCCCGGCCGGGCTGACGGCGCTTGTGCCGCACGATTTGCAGCGCCGGATCGACGCGCTTGCGCCGACCCATTTCGACGTGCCGTCCGGCAGTCGCGTGCCGATCCGCTATGACGGCGAATGGCCCGTTTTGGCGGTTCGTGTCCAGGAACTGTTCGGCCTCGACCGGCACCCTGCAATCGCAGGCGGCACCGTGCCGCTGACGCTCGAACTGCTGTCGCCCGCGCACCGGCCGATCCAGACGACGCGCGACCTGCCCGGTTTCTGGCGCGGCTCCTGGGCCGATGTGCGCGCCGACATGCGCGGTCGCTATCCCAAGCACGTGTGGCCGGAAAATCCGCTGCTCGCCGCCGCCACCAGCCGCGCCAAGCCGCGCGGGACGTAGTTGCTTGGCGATTGGCGCAAACGCCATCGCTTCGTCATCCACCTAGCGCTCGCCGCTTCGCGGCTGTATTTCATGGCCATGATCAATGTATTGCGTTCTCCCGACTTCCAGCAGAGCCAGCGACTGCGCCTCAACACGCTGATCCGGCTGCGCTGGCTTGCCATTGTCGGCCAGAGCGTGACGGTGCTTTTCGTCGCCTACGGCCTGAAATTCCCACTGCCGGTCAGCCTGTGCTTTGCCCTGATCGCCTGTTCGGCCTGGATGAACCTGCTCCTTGCCTTTCGGTTCCCGGCCGCGCACCGGCTCACGCCGTTCGCGGCCTTCGGCATCCTGATCTTTGATAGCCTCCAGCTTGCCGGCCTGCTCTACATGACCGGCGGCCTTACCAATCCGTTCTCGCTGCTGATGACGGTGCCCGTGGTCATTTCGGCGACGTCGCTGCCCTTGCGCCTGACCGCGGTGCTTGGGGGGCTGGTGATGACGGCGGCGACCTTGCTGGTCTTCTTCCACTTGCCATTGCCCTGGCATGAAGGCGCGCCGCTGGCGATGCCCTTCATCTATGTTGCCGGCATGTGGATGGCGGTGCTGTCTTCGATCGCCTTCACCGCCATTTACGCCTTCCGCGTGGCCGCGGAAGCCCGCCTGCTGGCCAATGCGCTCGCCGCCACCGAACTGGTGCTCCAGCGCGAGCAGCATCTGTCGGCGCTCGACGGGTTGGCCGCCGCCGCCGCGCATGAGCTCGGCACGCCGCTCGCCACCATCACGCTGGTCGCCAAGGAGATGGAAAAGGCGCTCGGCAAGGACGCGAAATACGGGGAGGATGTGACGCTGCTGCGCTCCCAGAGCGAGCGGTGCCGCGAGATCCTCAAGCGCCTGACCAGCCTGTCGTCCGAGGGAGAGGCGCATTTGTCCCGCCTGCCTTTGACCTCGCTGGTCGAGGAGGTCACCGCGCCGCACCGCGACTTCGGCATCTCGATCAAGCTCAGGCCCGGCGAGCGCAGCGGCCCCGAGCCGGTCGGGCGCCGCAATCCCGGCGTCATCTACGGCCTTGGCAATTTGGTGGAGAACGCCGTCGATTTCGCCCGCGAGAGCGTCACCGTGCGCTGGAGCTGGGACGAGGCCACCGTCACCTTCTCGATCATCGATGACGGTCCCGGCTTTCCGCCCGAGATCATCGACCGCATCGGCGAGCCCTATATGTCGACACGCCAGGGCACGGAGGCCGGCGGCGGGCTGGGGCTGGGCCTTTTCATCGCCAAGACATTGCTCGAGCGATCGGGCGCCACGCTCGACTTTCGCAATTCGAGCGGACTGGGCGAGGGCGCCATGGTACGGATTTCATGGCCCAGAAATGTTTTCCTGAACCCGGAATCGGCGCCCGCGACGATGTTTGACACCGCGTAAATTGGACAATCGCCACGCAAAACTATATCTGCGTAAAATTAAGGCAGCAGGAATTTCAAGACGATGACAGGCGATGAAAACAGTGGCGCAATGGTTGAGGGCGAGGACACCTCGCTTCTGATCGTCGACGACGACAAACCGTTCCTGACCCGTCTGGCCCGCGCCATGGAAACCAGGGGGTTCGTGGTCGAAACGGCCGAGAGCGTCGAGGAGGCGGTCGGCAAGGCACGCGCCAATCCGCCCGCCTACGCGGTGGTCGATATGCGGCTTGGCGACGGCAACGGCCTCGACGTCGTGGCCGCCATCCGTGAGAAGCGCGAGGATTCCCGCGCGATCATCCTGACCGGCTACGGAAACATCGCCACCGCGGTGACGGCGGTGAAGCTCGGCGCCGTCGACTATCTGTCGAAGCCGGCCGACGCCGACGACGTCTTTGCCGCGCTAACCCGCACGGCCGGCGAGCGCGCCGCGCCCCCGGAAAATCCGATGTCGGCCGACCGCGTGCGCTGGGAGCACATCCAGCGTGTCTACGAAATGTGCGAGCGCAACGTCTCCGAGACCGCGCGCCGCCTCAACATGCATCGCCGCACCCTGCAGCGCATCCTGGCCAAGCGCGCGCCGCGCTAGAGCGCGATGTGCTGAGCATTCCTTCGGACCGGTTTCTGCTTACGGGGAAGCATCCAATTGTCGAACTCGGCGCCGCCCCTCACCTGCCTGCCGGCATCCTCTCCCCGTATAGTGACGGGGAGAGGGGCGCTGTCATCGCCGATTTCGCTAACCACCAGCGTTGCAAAAAGGCGCCGACGCTGCGGCCAGCCTCTTTCTCCCCGTCACTATACGGGGAGAAATGCCCGGCAGGGCAATGAGGGGCGCCGCCGGCCTCGACAATAAGCCTGCCGAACAGGCGGCATAACGGAGGGTGAAATGCGGGACTTGAAACAGCGGCCGGTTTCCGTCTTGCGCGAATTTCTCGACAGCGAGGCGGCCGGCGGCATCATGCTGATGGTAGCGGCGGCATTGGCCTTGATCGTCGCCAACTCACCGCTCTCCGGAACCTATTTTGCCGTCCTCCACGCCTATCTCGGCCCGCTCAGCGTGTCGCATTGGGTCAATGATGGACTGATGGCGGTGTTCTTCCTGCTCGTCGGCCTGGAGATCAAGCGCGAGATGCTGGACGGCCAGCTCTCGACCTGGCCGCGCAGGGTGCTGCCCGGCATCGCGGCGGCCGGCGGCATGGTGGTGCCGGCGCTGGCCTATGTCGCCATCAACCGTGACAACGCGGGCGCGCTGTCCGGTTGGGCGATCCCGACCGCCACCGACATCGCCTTCGCGCTCGGCGTGCTGTCGCTGCTCGGCAGCCGCGTGCCGGCCTCGCTGAAGATATTCCTCACCGCCCTTGCCATCATCGACGATCTCGGTGCGGTCATCATCATCGCGATCTTCTACACCAGCGGTCTGTCGCTTGCCTATTTGGGCGCCGCCTTCGCGGTGATCGCCGCGCTTGTCGTGCTCAACCGCATGCGGGTGATGAGCCTCGTGCCTTACCTCGTGCTCGGCGCGATCCTGTGGGTGCTGGTGCTGAAGTCGGGCGTGCATGCCACGCTTGCCGGCGTGGCGCTGGCCCTGACCATTCCGCTCGAACGCACCGCCGGCATCGAACACGATCTCGATCATTCGCCGCTGCACCGGCTCGAGCACGGCCTGCACGCAATAGTGCCCTTCGTCGTCATCCCCATCTTCGGCTTCGCCAATGCCGGCGTTTCGCTGGCGGGCCTCAGCGTCGGCGCGCTGTTCGAGCCGCTGACGCTCGGCGTCGCCGCCGGCCTCGTCGTCGGCAAGCTGGTCGGCGTGTTCGGTTCCTCCGCGCTCGCCATCCGCTTCGGTCTCGCCGACCTGCCGGCCCATGCCGGTTGGCTGCACATGATCGGCATCTCGCTGCTGTGCGGCATCGGCTTCACCATGAGCCTGTTCATCGGCCTGCTCGCCTTCGCCAACGACGTGGCGCTGCAGGACGCGGTCAAGGTCGGCATTCTCTCCGGCTCCCTGGTCGCGGCGCTGCTCGGAGCGGCGGTCCTGCTGATGGCGCCGGCGGCGACTGAGGTGGATGAAAGCGAGGAGTAGGGGCGTATCAGCGACTTCAATGCACTCTTTTCGAGGTCGCGCTGCCCCTCATCTGCCTGCCGGCATCTTCTCCCCGTATAGAGACGGGGAGAAGGGGTGACGCGACCCCTTGGCGTTTTCTTCCATAAGTTGGCGAATCGCCGATGACAGCACCTTTCTCCCCGTCTCTATACGGGGAGAAATGTCCGGCAGGACAATGAGGGGCGGCGCCGTCGGTTGCGTTCTATCTCCTGCCTGTCAGCCTATTCGCTCTCCCCCTCCAGCGCCGGCACGGCCACTCCGGCGAGTTCCGCCGCCAGCAGCCGCGCCGCGCCGGCCCGCGCGATGCGCAGCATCAGCGCCTTGCGTGTCGCCGCCGCCATGCGGTGCTCGGGCGCCTCGCGCAAAATCTCGGCGCCATAGCCGTCGGAGAGGATGAAGCCGCATTCTTCGGGAAAAATCTCCGCCGGCACGCCGGGATGGGTGGCGAAGAAGAAGCGATCCGAGTGCAGCCGGTAGTCGGGCCATTTGCGGTCGACGCGAAAATCCTCGACCGAGGACTTGATCTCGATGATCCAGATGTCGCCCTGGCGGGTCAGCGCCACGAGGTCGGCGCGGCGGCCGGTCGCCAGGGACAGTTCGGGCAGCACATGCGCGCCCATTTCGCGGAGCAGCCGCTGCACCCCGCGCCGCACCAGCATGGCGCGTTCAGACTGGCGGCCATCGATGAGCGGGTTCAGGGGAATCGGTGAGATGATTGGCATGACGGGACCATGCCAGATTTTGTTCACGATTTGAACCCGTACCGCTCATTTGGTGGCCACCCAAATCAATGGGTGCTCGATGGCATGAGCAGGCACGGAGAACCGTATGGCCACCTTCACTTTCCGTGATGGGTGAACGTGGCGGGACGACCTACGGCGCGGGAGAAGTCCTGGCGTTTATGAGCGACCAGGCCCCGTCGTTTCGATCGTAACCGGCACGCCCTGGCGCAACGAGTTGCTGACCGTCGAAACCGCGCTGGCACGGTCAATGATCCTTTGGGGATCGGACCCGTCCAAGGTCTCGCAGGAAACCGTCATCCTTGCTGCGGTCGCCAGCAGGGGCTTGCCGTCGAGATCAAGCCTCACCGAGACGGCGATCCTGCCGAGTTTCACGCCGATCTCGTCGGCGACATAGCGAAGGTCGTTGCAGAAGCAGCCGCCAATCGCCAGCGCCAGCAGCTGGCCGCCATTGAAGCCCAGGCCCATGCCGCCGGCCTTGCCCTCGGCCCGGTCGACGACGATCGTGTGG
The DNA here is from genome assembly GCF_006442495.1 of Mesorhizobium sp. B2-1-3. Lineage (NCBI taxonomy): Bacteria > Pseudomonadati > Pseudomonadota > Alphaproteobacteria > Hyphomicrobiales > Phyllobacteriaceae > Mesorhizobium > Mesorhizobium sp. B2-1-3. Next base: position 178,449 of record NZ_VFWL01000009.1, on the reverse strand, counting down.
CCGCCGGCCCAGCCCATGGCGGCTTCGGTGCCTTCGACATTGTGCAGTTCGACAGTCATCGAGGCCATCGGCATCCTCCCTCCGTAGCCGAGAGGCGTCGGGCCTGGCCGGCACGGATCTATGCGACCGTGACGGCTTTATCGCCGAGCGGCGCGGTTCCCGCAATGTCATCGATGATCGGGCAGTCCGGCCGGTCGTCGCCATGGCAGGCCTGGACGAGCTTCTGCAGGGTCGATCGCATCGACTGCAGCTCGCGCACCTTCTCCTCGATCGCCCTGACATGGGCGGTGGCGATCTCGCGCACGTCGTGGCTGGCGCGGCTGCGGTCCTGGTAAAGCGCCATCAACTGGCGGCAATCGTCGATGGAAAAGCCCAGGTTGCGGGCACGGCGCAGGAAGGTCAGCCGATGGATGTCGTCGCCCGAATAGTCGCGATAGCCGTTGCCGGCACGCGCAGGCGCGATCAGGCCGATTTCCTCATAGTAGCGGATGGTCTTGGCTGGCAGACCGGAACGCTGGGCGGCGTCGCCGACATTCATGGTTGTTCCTCGATTCCTGCTGGCCCGAGAGTCATGGCCATTGAATTTCCTTCACAATCCGGTGAAGGCTGTTGCCGAAATGCCGCAGTTGCTGGCTTACCGGCAGGTGAGGTCTTGCATATAGGCATCGCGTACTTGGCAAGCAAAGCAAATGCCAGCATGAATGATGGCAAGAAAGCGGCCGACTCGTGCCGCGGATGTTTGGCGGGGCACGGATCACCTCATGCGCATGAAGTCGCTTGCAGTAATTGCCGCACTGGCGCTGTCCACCGCACTCGCCGGTTGCAGCACCATTGGCGGGCAGATATTCTCCAACGACTATGGCGCGGTGACCGACGCCGGCTACCAACTGCCGCGCATCCCGATCGAAAAGGTGCCCGCGAAGTATCACCGGCAGGAGGTGAACTACGACACCAAGGAAAAGCCGGGCACCATCATCGTCGATACGCAGAACAAGTTCCTCTACTTCGTCGAGGGTGACGGCCGGGCAATTCGCTACGGCATCGGCGTCGGCCGCGAGGGCTTCGAGTGGCATGGCACCGCCCATGTCGCCATCAAGCGCGAATGGCCGACCTGGACGCCGCCATCGCAGATGATCAAGCGCCAGCCGGAACTCGCCAAGTTCGCCGGCGGCATGGAGCCGGGCCTGAAGAACCCGCTCGGCGCGCGCGCTCTGTACCTGTTCAACAAGGGCGGTGACATGGGCTATCGCCTGCATGGCAGCCCGGAATGGAACTCGATCGGCAAGGCGATGTCGTCGGGCTGCATCCGGCTGATGAACCAGGACATCATCGACCTTTACGATCGCGCCGAGGTCGGCGCCAAGGTCATCGTTCTCTGACCGTGACCGCGAGGTTCATGGTCAAAACCGTTCGTACGCGGACCGTCTAGGCAACAACGGACGTCCCCAACAAAAAACCGGGCAATTCGGCCCGGTTTTTTGTTGCTTGCATTTGAGAATCGTCGCCCCTTCGGCGAAGGCGAACGGTCAGGCGACCTGTTCGACCTGCTGGACCTCGGGAACGAAGTGGCGGAGCAGGTTCTGGATGCCGTGCTTCAGCGTCGCCGTCGATGACGGGCAGCCGGCGCAGGCGCCCTTCATGTGCAGGAACACGGTGCCGTTCTCGAAGCCGCGGAAGGTGATGTCGCCGCCATCCTGGGCCACTGCCGGGCGCACCCGTGTGTCGAGCAGCTCCTTGATGGTGATGACGAGTTCCTCGTCGGCCTTGTCGTAGAACTCGCCGGTCTGGCTGGTCTCCGCGGCCGGGCCGGCATTGGCCATGACAGGCGCGCCGGACATGAAATGCTCCATGATGGCGCCCAGGATCGCTGGCTTCAGATGCTGCCAGTCGGGCCCGTCCTTGGTCACGGTGATGAAGTCGTAGCCGAAGAAGACGCCGGTGACGCCCGGTATTTCGAACAGCCGGCCGGCCAGCGGCGAGGCCGTCGCCGCACTGTCGGCATCACGGAAATCGGCGGTGCCTTCCAAGAGCACTTCCTTGCCGGGCAGGAATTTCAGCGTCGCCGGGTTTGGCGTCGATTCGGTCTGGATGAACATGGCCGTCTCCGTGCCCGTCTCGGGCAGATAGTTTGGAATAATTCTAAATAAGCTCTATCGGCTGGACATTCAAGCGAAACGCGTCGCCCGAACGGCTGGCTGGCGGAATGTTTTTGCTGGCTGGGGATCGAAATCCCTGGCGGGCTTCAGGCGAGGCTGTCGATCTCCTCGTCCGACAGGTTTTGCGGCACCACGGTCACCGGGATAGGGAAGGCGGCGCCCTTGCCGGCCACGGCGCCGACCAGCGGCCCGGGCCCTTCCTTGCCGGCGCCGGCCGCCAGCACCAGGATGGCGATATCCTGGTCTTCCTCGATCAGCTTGTGGATCTCTTCGGTGGGCTTGCCCTCGCGCACCACCATCTCCGGTTCGATGCCGAGCTTCTGGCGCACCTTGTTGGCATAGCTGTCGAGCGCGGTGCGTGCGGTGGCGGTCGCCTCCTCGCGCATGATCTTCTCGACGCCCAGCCAGTGCTGGAAATCGTCCGGTTCGATGACATAGAGCAGCACCAGCACGCCGCTGGTGCTCAGCGCCCGCTTCGAGGCGTAGGCGACGGCGCGCTCGCATTCGGGCGTATCGTCGATGATCGCCAGGAACTTCCGGCGATGTCCGGCTTCGCGGCTGAGGCGTTTGGAGACCATGTCTATTTACTCGATGTCATTTCGGCCGCAATCTGCCACTGCGGCTGACCGGCGGCAAGCCGCCGGTCTTTGGCCGGTATGGTGCGGGGCATAAGGATGCGGATCAGTCCTGCAGCAGCCCGATGATGTCGCGCACCGTCTTCATCGTCGCTTCGGCCAGCACGCCGGCGCGCTCGCCGCCGTCCCGCAGTACCGCGTCGACATAGGCGCGGTCATCGGAAATGCGGCGCATTTCGGCGGCGACGGGAGCCAGTTTTTCGACTGCCAGGTCGGCCAGTGCCGGCTTGAACACCGAAAACTGCTGGCCGCCGAACTCCTTCAGCACCGCCTCTTTCGATATGTCGGCAAGACCGGCATAAATGCCGACCAGGTTTTCCGCTTCCGGCCGGGTGGCGAGGCCGTCCACTTCGCTCGGCAAGGCTTCCGGATCGGTCTTGGCCTTGCGGATCTTCTTGGAGATGGCGTCGGCATCGTCGGTCAGATTGATGCGCGACAGATCCGACGGGTCCGACTTCGACATCTTCTTGGAGCCGTCGCGCAGGCTCATGATGCGCGCCGCCGGCCCGCCGATGACCGGCTCGGTGATCGGAAAGTAGCCGTTCACAATTTCCTCTCCGACCTGCATCTCGACGCCGACGCCAAGACCGGCGATGCGGTCCGAAAAGTCGTTGTTGAATTTCTGGGCGATGTCGCGCGTCAGTTCCAGATGCTGCTTCTGGTCCTCGCCGACCGGCACATGGGTGGCGCGGTAGAGCAGGATGTCGGCTGCCATCAGCGAGGGATAGGCAAGCAGGCCGAGCGAGGCGTTCTCGCGGTCCTTGCCGGCCTTGTCCTTGAACTGCGTCATCTTGTTCATCCAGCCGATGCGCGCCACGCAGTTGAAAATCCAGGCGAGCTCGGCGTGCTGCATCACCCGCGACTGGTTGAACACGATGTGCTTCTTCGGATCGATGCCGGAGGCCAGGAATGCCGCGGTGATGGAGCGCGTCTGGTCCTTGAGGTCGTCATAAACCAGCTGGGCCGTCAGCGAATGCAGGTCGACGACGCAGTAGATGCAGTCGGACGTCTCCTGCAGGGCGACGAATTTCTTGATGGCGCCGAGATAGTTGCCAAGATGCAGATTGCCGGTTGGCTGGACGCCGGAGAAGACGAGTGGCTTGAAGGCGGACATGGTTTCCTCGTGGCTTGTGGAGGGCCGTATAAGCGTGATTCCGAAAAGTTGCAGACTTTTCGGAGCCAATCACGCGGCTGGAAACCGCGTGCGGCGAAAGTCTTGCGACGGCGCGCTTATGGACGAACATGACGCTGCGATCAAGACTGCTATTGCAGTCGGGCTGCCCGGCCTACTCGTCCAGCTCGGCGTTTACGGCTGGTGGTGTCGCTTTGCCTGAGCCGCGCTTCACATTGCGGCGGATCATGCCGAAATCGGCGCCGCCGCTGGCAAAGGCCGTGACGAAGTAGAGCAGCGCCCCGCCGGCCACCAGCCCCAGCAGCGTCGTCGCCTTGACGACCAGCGGCGAGCCGGAGCCGAGCCTGGCGCTCAGCCAGTGTTCGGCGAAATAGAGGGCGACGCCCATCACCGCCGCCGAGAGCACCAGACGCGGAATGCGCTTCAAAAGAGGCACGTCGCGGCCCCAATGGCCGCGCCGGATCAGCACCCCGAGCAGCATCAGCGCGTTGACCCAGCCGGCCACCGCCGAGGCCACGGCGATGCCGGGCGCGCCCATCCTCGGAAACAGCGTCAGCGCGGTGGCGACGTTCACCGCCACCGAGATGGCGGCGAAGATCATCGGCGTGCGTGTGTCCTCGCGGGCGAAATAGCCCGGGGTGAACGCCTTGATCAGCACGAAGGCCGGCAGGCCGAGCCCGAAGATCGCCAGGATCGCCGCCACGACAGGCGTCGAATGGTTGGCGGCGAACGCGCCGCGCTCATAGACCAGCCGCACGATCGGCTCAGACATGACCCAGAGCGCCACCGCAGCCGGCAAGGTCATGAACAAGGTGAATTCGACCGAGCGGTTCTGCAGATTGGCCGCCTCGATCAGATTGCCCGACTTCAGCGCCCGCGACAGTTCCGGCAACAGCACGATCGCAACGGCGACGCCGACCACGCCAAGTGGCAGCTGGTAGACGCGGTCGGCATAGGCGAGCGAGGAGACGGCGCTGTCCTGCGCCGAGGCGATGGCGGTGCCGATCAGCTGGTTGATCTGGGTGATGCCGCCGGTGATCGCCGCCGGCAGCGCCAGGATCAGGAGCCGCTTCACGTTCGGCGTCATCTTCGGCCGGCGGAAACCGATCGAGATGCCGGCGTTGCGAACCGCCACCCAGACGATGGCGAGCTGCACGAGGCCCGCCGCCAGAACGCCCCAGGACAGGCTGAAGCCGACGGCATGCGCATCCAGCCCATGATACCAGGCATAGCCAAGCACGCTGATCAGGATGATGTTGAGAAAGGCAGGCGCGATCGCCGCGGCGAAATAGCGGCGTAGCGAATTCAGCATGCCCGCCATCATGGCGGCCAGCGACATGCAGATGAGATAGGGGAACATGATCGTCGCCAGAGTGACGGTCGTCTCGAACTTTCCCGGCGTGTCGGCGAAACCCGGCGCCACCAGGTAGCGCACGATCAGCGGCATCGCCAGTTCCATGGCGATGGTCAGCGCCAGCAGCGCCGTGAACAGCACCCCGAACACTTCCTCTGAAAAGCGCTTGGCGCCGTCGGTGCCGTGCGTCTCGATCTCCTTGGCGAACAGCGGCACGAAGGCGGCGTTGAAGGCGCCTTCGGCGAACAGCCGGCGAAAGGTGTTGGGAAACTGGAAGGCGGCGTTGAAGGCGTCGGCCACCGGCCCGGTGCCCAGTGCTGCCGCCATCAGCATCTCGCGGCCGAAACCGAGCGCGCGGCTCATCAGCGTGCCGGAAGCGACCGTAGCGAATTTCTTGACGAGGCTCATGCGTTTGGAGACTGCCTGCGCGATTGGGACAAAGTGATGGTGGCGCTCACTCGGCGGCGGCCCTGGTCCTGCTGCCGCGTTCGGAGGCCGTGCCCTCGAGCGTCGCCGTCAGCCGGTTACGGATGGTGGTGGTGCGTGACGGGCTGTCGATCTTCTGGCCGGTGAGGTCGGTGACATAGAACGTATCGATCACCTTTTCGCCGAAGGTGGTGATGTGGGCCGACGCGATGTCGAGCGACAGGTCGGACAGCGTTCCGGTGATCTCCGACAACAGACCCGGCCGGTCCAGCCCCTCGACCTCGATCACCGAAAATCGGTTCGACAGCGTGTTGCGGATTTCGGCGCGCGGCGCGATCCGGAAGACCTTGGCGCCGCGCTTGGGCTTGGTGCGCTTCTCGATCATCTCCGGCAGCCAGCTCTTGCCCGACAGCACGTCCTCGATCAGCCGCCCGACGCGCTCGGCGCGCCGGCGCTCGTCCTCGTCGCGGTCGAACTCCCTCGAGATCAGGATCGTGTCCAGTGCGCGGCCATCCGAGGTGGTGAAGATCTGCGCGTCGACGATGTTGCCGCCGGCCGCCGCACAGGCGCCGGCGATCACCGACAGCAGGCGCGGATGGTCCTGCGCCAAAACGGTGATCTCGGTCACCGCCTCGAACTGGTGCGTCTTGACCATGGTGGCAAGCTTGTTGCCGGACGCATCCGCCTCGCGGATGAATTCGGCGTGGCGAAGCTGGTCCGGCAGGTCGACGGTCAGCAGGTAATTCTCATAGTGCAGGCCGACATAGCGTTTGCGGATCTTGTCGGGCCAGCCGGCGAGCGCTTCGGCCAGGCACTCGCGCGCCGCCGCCGTGCGCTGGGCGCGCGACACTTCCGAGAAGCCGCCGGTGAGCAGCAGTTCGGTCTCGTAGTACAGCGTGCGCAGCAACTGGCCCTTCCAACCGTTCCAGACGCCCGGTCCGACGCCCCTGATGTCGCAGACGGTGAGGATGAGAAGCAGCTTCAGCCGCTCGACGGACTGCACGATCGAGGCGAAGTCCTCGATCGTCTTGCGATCGTTGAGATCGCGCGTCTGCGCCGTCATCGACATGACCAGATGGTTCTCGACCAGCCAGGCCACCGTTTCGGTGTCGGTGGTCGAAAGTCCCATATGCGGGCAGATGCGCCGGGCGATCCGGGCGCCGGCTTCCGAATGGTCCTCCGGCCTGCCCTTGGCGATGTCGTGCAGCAGCACGGCGACGTAGAGCGCCTCGCGGCTCTTTCTCAGTCCCGGCATCAGCGAATGCGACAGCGGATGCACCTTCTCGCCGTCGCCGCGCTCGATCTCGGCCAGCACGCCGATGCAGCGGATCAGATGCTCGTCGACCGTGTAGTGGTGGTACATCGAGAACTGCATCATGGCGACGATCTTGCCGAAATCGGGGATCAGCCGGCCGAGCAGCCCCGCCTCGTTCATGCGGCGCAGATTGAGCTCGGCGTTGCGGTCCGAGGTCAGGATGTCGAGGAACAGCCGGTTGGCCTCCTCGTCGCGCCGGAGCGATTTGTTGACCAGGCCGAGCGAGCGGGTGAGCAGCTTCAGCGCGTCGGGGTGAAACTCCAGCCCGTGCTTGTCGGCGAACCAGAACAGCCTGAGCAGATTGACCGGATCGCGCTCGAACACCTGGTCGTCGGCGATGTTGATACGGTGGTTGTCGACGATGAAATCCGACGTGCCGGCAAGCTTGCGCTTGCGGCGCTGGAAGGTGAGGAAGATGCGGTTGAAGCCCGGCACATGCTTGGCCTGCTCCTCTTCGAGCGCGGCGCAGAAGATGCGGGTCAGGTCGCCGACATCCTTGGCGACGAGGAAATAGTGCTTCATGAAGCGCTCGACCGCCGACAGGCCGGGATGCGTGGTGTAGCCCAGCCGCTCCGCGATCTCGCGCTGGATGTCGAAATGCAGCCGCTCCTCGGCCTTGCCGGTGAGGAAATGCATGTGACAGCGCACGGCCCACAGGAAATCCTCGGCCTTCTGGAACTCGCGGTATTCGGCCTGCGTGAAGACGCCCTTCTCGACCAGCTCCTCGCCGGTGCGCACCCGGTAGAAATATTTGCCGATCCAGAACAGCGTCTGCAGGTCGCGCAGGCCGCCCTTGCCGTCCTTGACGTTGGGCTCGACCAGATAGCGGCTTTCGCCGGCCTTGGCATGGCGCTCGTCGCGTTCGGCGAGCTTGGCCTGCACATATTCCGGTCCGGTGGTGCGCACCACCTCATGGTCGAAGCGCAGCATCAGTTCGTCGTAGAGCTTCTGCTCACCCCACAGGAAGCGCGCTTCCAGGATCGAGGTGCGGATGGTGATGTCGGTGCGCGACAGCCGCAGGCATTCCTCGATGTTGCGGGTCGCGTGGCCGACCTTCAGCCCGAGGTCCCACAGCATGTAGAGCATGTATTCGACTGTCTGTTCGCCCCACGGCGTCTGCTTGTAGGGCAACAGGAACAGGAGGTCGATGTCGGATCCCGGCGCCAGCGTGCCGCGCCCATAGCCGCCGACCGCGACGACGGCCATGCGTTCGGCCACCGACCGGTTCTTTACCCGGTAGACATGGGTCGCGACAAAATCGTAGAGCGCCCGGATCAGCTCATCCATCAGATGCGACAGCCGCTCGGCGCAGGCATTGCCGCCGCCATCCTGCTTCAGCATGGCCTCGGCTGTTTTGCGGCCCGCGGCGAGCCGGCCCTTGAGAAGCTGGAGAACCCCGGCGCGGGCGGCCGATCCGGAGCCGTCCCCGGTCGTGGCCGCCGTCAGCGCGGTCATCTCGCGGCGCAAGGCGTCGCCGTCGATCAGTTCATCGAGCTTCAGGGAGATTTTCGCCATGGTACCGGTTGGCCTTGCCTTTTGGGCGGCGTCTATAGCGCGTTTCCGCGGCGCTGGGTATGGGGGCGGGTTGACGCGTTTCCATGGTGCGGGACACCCGCGACAATAAAATTCAAGCCAGTCCTTGACCTTCCAGTTACTGGAAGGACTACCTCCGGCTCGAAGCAGTTTGATAGAGGCATTCGAAATGACGCATTCAGATCACGATCATCACGCGCATGGTGGTTGCTGCGCGGCAAAAGGCGCGGCCGTGGATGCCGGCGCCGTCACGCGCGATCCGGTTTGCGGCATGATCGTCGATCCAGCCGCCGGCAAGCCGGTATCGGAGCATGCTGGCCGCCTCTATCATTTCTGCAGCGAAGGCTGTCGGACAAAGTTCCAAGCCGAGCCGAAACAATACCTGACCGCCACCGACCCCGTCTGCGGCATGAGCGTGGACCGCGCCACGGCAAAGCATTTTCTGCGCCATGACGGCCAGGGCTTCTATTTCTGCTCCGCCGGCTGCAAGTCGAAATTCGAGGCGGCGCCGCAAACCTATCTCGGCGACAGACCGGCGCCGGAAGCGATGCCGAAAGGCACCCAATACACTTGCCCGATGCATCCCGAGATCGTCCGCGACAAGCCCGGCTCCTGCCCGATCTGCGGCATGGCGCTCGAGCCGATGGGCGTGCCGACAGGCGATGAGGGGCCAAATCCCGAACTGGTCGATTTCACCAGGCGGTTCTGGGTCAGTGCGGTGCTCTCGGTGCCCCTTCTCATCGTCGCCATGGCGCCGATGATCGGTCTGTCGTTCGAGAACCTGATCGAGGACCGGACAAAGGTCTGGATCGAGCTGGCGCTCGCAAGCCCGGTCGTGCTTTGGGCCGCATTTCCGTTCTTTCATCGCGGCTGGGACTCGATCCGCAACCGCAGCCCGAACATGTGGACGCTGATTTCGCTCGGCGTCGGTGCGGCCTATCTCTACAGCGTCGTCGCGACGCTGTTCCCGGACATTTTTCCGCATCAGTTCCGCGGCCATGGCGGGGCGGTGCCGGTCTATTTCGAGGCCGCAGCCGTCATCGTCGCGCTGGTCTTTCTCGGCCAGGTGCTGGAACTGCGCGCCCGCGAAAAGACCGGCTCGGCGATCCGCGCCCTGCTCGACCTTGCGCCCAAGACCGCCCGCCGCATAGGAGAGGACGGTTCCGAGAGCGATGTGCCGCTGGACAGCGTCAAGGCCGGCGAGCGCCTGCGCATCCGGCCCGGCGATGCCGTGCCGGTCGACGGTACCGTGCTCGAAGGCCGCTCTTCCATCGATGAATCGATGATCACCGGCGAACCGTTGCCGGTCGAGAAGGCCGAAGGGGATGCCCTCACCGGCGGCACGCTCAACAAGAATGGCTCGCTGATCATGCGCGCCGAGCGGATCGGCGCCGAGACCACGCTCTCGCGCATCGTCGAGCTGGTCGCCAAGGCGCAACGCTCGCGCGCGCCGATACAAGGGTTGGCCGATCGCGTTTCCTTCTACTTCGTCCCGGCTGTCGTTCTGGTCGCCATCGCTGCCTTTGTCGCCTGGGCGATCTTTGGGCCCACGCCCAGCCTGATCTTCGCCATCGTCTCGGCGGTCTCGGTGTTGATCATTGCCTGTCCCTGCGCACTCGGCCTCGCCACGCCGATGTCGATCATGACCGCCACCGGACGTGGCGCCCACGCCGGCGTGCTGATCAAGGAGGCCGCCGCGCTCGAACGCTTCGCTTCCGTCGATACGCTGATCGTCGACAAGACGGGGACACTGACCGAAGGCCGGCCGAAACTGACGGATGTCGTGGCGGCCGATGGGTTTTCGGAGGAGGAATTGCTGGGCCTCGCCGCGAGCCTGGAGAAGGGCTCGGAGCATCCCCTGGCCGAGGCTATTGTCGAAGGCGCCGCGACCCGCGGTGTAAGGGTCGCCGAAGCCAATGGCTTCGAGGCGGTCACCGGCAAGGGTGTTTCCGGTGCCGTTTCGGGCAGGAATGTCGCGCTCGGCAACGCCGCGATGATGCGTGATCTCGGTGTCGACGTGTCCACCGTTTCGGCCGTGGCCGAGGCGCTACAAGGCGATGGCAAGACGGCGATGTTCGTCGTCGTGGACAGGAAATTGGCCGGCATCGTCGCCGTCGCCGATCCGGTCAAGGCGACCACCGCCGAGGCGATCAAGGCCCTGCACGACAGCGGCTTGAGGATCATCATGGCGACCGGCGACAATGAGCGCACGGCAAACGCGATCGCCAGCAGTCTCGGCATCGACGAAGTCCGCGCCGGCCTGTTGCCGGAACAGAAGGGCGCGCTGGTCGAGGAATTGCGCGGCAAGGGCGCCGGCGTCGCCATGGCCGGCGACGGCGTCAACGACGCACCGGCCTTGGCCGCCGCCGATGTCGGTATCGCCATGGGCACCGGCGCCGATGTCGCCGTCGAAAGCGCCGGCATCACTTTGGTCAAGGGCGACCTCAACGGCATCGTGCGTGCCCGCACACTGGCGCAGGCGACCATCCGCAATATCAGGCAGAACCTGTTCTTCGCCTTCCTCTACAATGTGCTTGGCGTGCCGGTTGCGGCCGGCGTGCTCTATCCGCTGACCGGCACGCTGTTGTCGCCGATGCTGGCGGCGGCGGCGATGAGCCTGTCCTCGGTTTCAGTGATCGCCAATGCGTTGCGGCTGAGGACATTGAAACTTTGAGCCGATCCCCCAAATACGAAACCCGATCAACAGGAGACCATCAATGACCTTGGCCAAAAAAATCGTGCTGCTGCTGATGGCGGCTGGAATGCTGGTTGCCGTCTTCCTCGAAAGCGTTCCCGCACAGAGCGAAGAGATGAAGCACGACATGGCCGGCATGGCGACGGGGGCGGAAGGCCCGTCGACCGCAGGCTACAAGGCGGCTATGGACAAGATGCACGCCGACATGATGGCCTCCAAATACACCGGCGACGCCGACGTCGATTTCGTCCGCGGCATGATCCCGCACCACCAGGGCGCCATCGACATGGCCAAGGTCGAACTCGCCAACGGCAAGGACCCCGAGATCCGCAAGCTGGCCGAGGCCGTCATCGCGGCGCAGGAAGCCGAGATCAAGCAGATGCAGGACTGGCTCGCCGCCCATCCGGTGAAGTAAGCTTTCGCGGCTCGGCGAGAACGCCTCTGAATTTCTCGTCCGGCCTGTGATGCGATCCCGTCTCAACTGGAGCCTGCCATGCCATCGAGCGTCAGAACCACCACGCTGCCCTGCGGCGAAGCCATCCCCGTTCTCGGCCAGGGCACCTGGAAAATGGGCGAGGATTCGCGCCGCCGCGCGGAGGAGGTGAATGCCCTCAAGCTTGGTCTCGATCTCGGCGTCAAGCTGATCGACACCGCCGAAATGTACGCCAGCGGCGGCGCCGAGGAGGTGGTGGCCGAAGCCATTGCCGGGCAGCGTGCCGAGGTCTTCCTGGTCTCGAAGGTGCTGCCGTCCAACGCCTCGCGCGCCGGCGTGCAGCGCGCCTGCGAAAACAGCCTGAAGCGCCTCGCCACCGACCGTATCGATCTTTATCTGCTGCATTGGCCGGGCAGCGTGCCCCTGGCCGAAACCGTCGAAGCTTTCGAGGCGCTGAAGAAAGCCGGCAAGATCCGCCACTGGGGCGTCAGCAATTTCGACACCGGGGAGATGGAAGAGCTGGTCGGCCTGCCCGACGGCGGCAACGTCCAGACCAACCAGGTGCTCTACAATCTGGTCCGGCGCGGCCTTGAGTTCGATCTGGCGCCCTGGAGCCGGAAACGCAAACGCGGAATTCCTCTTATGGCCTATTCGCCGGTCGAGCAGGGCGCCTTGGCGCGCAATGCCAGTTTAGACGCGGTCGCAGACCGCCACGGTGCGACCGCGGCACAAATCGCACTGGCCTGGGTGATGCACCAGGATGGCGTCATCGCCATTCCCAAGGCCAGCAGCCAGGACCATGTCCACCAGAATGTCGCGGCACTCGACATCGAGCTCACAGGCGAGGACCTCGCCGACCTCGACCGCGCCTTCCCGCCGCCGAGCCGCAAACGCGGGCTGGAGATGATCTGAGCGTTATCGGTGAAGCTGCCAATCTCCCCCCTCGAGGGGGAGATGCCCGGCAGGGCAGAGGGGGGCGCTGTCCCGCCAACACATCAATTTTTACAACGACGGCTTCCGCGCTGGCATACTCCGGCGAGCATCGCCAGAGGGCAAGTTAATCAAGGCCGCCACTCTACGAGGCCCCCTCTGTCCTGCCGGACATCTCCCCCTCAAGGGGGGGAGATTGGCGGTTTCGGCGATACCGCCATGCCAGCAGGTTCAATTTACATCCCCGCCAACCCCTTCAACCGATAAAGCGCTTCCAGCGCTTCCCTCGGCGTCATCTCATCGGGATTGATGTCACTGAGTGCGACGCCCAGCGCATCGCTCTTGACCGGCTTCTGCGCTTCCCGCTTCACCGCCACGGAAAACAGCGGCAGGTCGTCGACCAGCCGGTTGGTCTTGCCCGAAACCTCGCCTTCCTCGAGCTGGTGCAGCACTTCCTTGGCACGGTCCACCACCGCCTCCGGCAGGCCGGCCAGCCGCGCCACCTGGATGCCGTAGGAGCGGTCGGCCGCGCCCTTGCCGACCTCGTGCAGGAAGACGACGTCGTTCTCCCATTCCTTGACCCGCATGGTGACGTTGTGGAGCCGCGCCAGCTTGCCGGCAAGCGAGGTCATTTCGTGGAAATGCGTGGCGAAGATCGCCCGGCAGCGGTTCTTCTCGTGCAGATATTCCACCGCGGCCCAGGCGATCGACAGGCCGTCGAACGTGGCGGTGCCGCGGCCGATCTCGTCGAGGATTACCAGCGCCCGTTCGCCGGCCTGGTTGAGGATCGCCGCCGTCTCGACCATCTCGACCATGAAGGTCGATCGGCCGCGCGCCAGATCGTCCGAGGCGCCGACGCGGGAAAAGAGGCGGTCGACGACGCCGATATGAGCCGATGTCGCCGGCACGAAAGAGCCGGTCTGGGCCAGGATGGCGATCAGCGCGTTCTGCCGCAGGAATGTCGATTTACCGCCCATATTGGGGCCGGTCAGCAGCCAGATCGCGCCGTTCTTGGCGCGGCCCTCCGGCGACAGGTCGCAGTCATTGGCCACGAACGGCCCTTCGCCCGAGCGCCGCAGCGCCTGTTCGACCACGGGATGGCGCCCACCCGAAATCTCGAAGGCAAGGCTGGCATCGACCAGCGGCCGGCACCAGGCCTCGCTTTCCGACAAAAGCGCGAGCGCCGCCGACACGTCCAGCACGGCGAGCGCATCGGCCCCGGCGCGGATCTTCTCCGCTTCGCCGACCGCTTCCGCCGTCAGCGCGTCGAAGGCGGCAAGCTCGATGCTCAGCGCCCGGTCGGCGGCATTGGCGATCTTTGTTTCCAGCTCCGCCAGCTCCGTCGTGGTGAAGCGCATGGCGTTGGCCATGGTCTGGCGGTGGATGAAGCGCGCCTTGGCGCCATCGCTGCCGGTCATCACCGCGTGATGGTTGGCGGTCACCTCGATGTAGTAGCCGAGCACATTGTTGTGCCGGATCTTCAGGGACCGAATGCCGGTCTCCTCGATCAGCGAACGCTCCAGCCCGGCGATCACTTTTCGCGACTCGTCGCGCAGCGCCCGCATCTCGTCGAGCTCGGCATTGTAGCCGCCTCGGATGAAGCCGCCGTCGCGCTTCAGCAGCGGCAGTTCCTCGCCAAGTGCCTGCGTCAGATGCCCGGCAAGCGCGTGCGGCAGCGCCCGGATGGCGGCGAGCGCCGCCGCCAATTCCTGGGGCAGGGCGGTCGCGGCAAAGACCTCCGCGATCGCGCCGGCCGCCTCGAAGCCGGCGCGCAGCGCGCCGAGGTCGCGCGGGCCGCCGCGGTTGAGCGCCAGCCGCGACAACGCGCGCGGCATGTCGGCGACGCTCTTCAGGCTCGCCCGCACGGTCTGGCAAAGCCGCGTCTCGGAACGGAAGAACGACACCGAATCCAGCCGCGCGGCAATTGCCGCCGGATCGGTCAGCGGCGCCATCAGCCGGTCGGCGAGCAGCCTGGCGCCGCCGCCGGTCACCGTGCGGTCGATCGCCTTGAACAATGAGCCTTCACGGCTGCCCGACAGCGTGCGCAGGAGTTCCAGGTTGCCGCGCGTCGCCGGGTCGATGAACAGGGTCGAGCCGGCCTCCTCGCGCTCGGGGCGCGACAGCGGCGGCCGCTCGGCCTTCTGCGTCTTTTCGACATAGGCGATGGCGCCCGAGATCGCCGACAGCTCGGCACGGGAAAACGCACCAAAGCTGTCCGGTGTCGCCACCTCGAAGAAGCGGGCGATGCGCGCGGCCGCCGAGGCCGAATCGAACAGGCTCGGCGGCTGCGGGTTGGCGACGCGGCCGAGCATGTCGAATACCGGTCGCAATTCGGGATCGTGGAACACCGGATCGGCGACGATCAGCTCGCGCGGATCGACGCGGAAGATGTCGGCCAGCAGCCGGTCGGCGGTGGTGTCTGTGACCCGGAAAGCCCCGGTCGAAATGTCGATCCAGGCCAGGGCAAAGCTTCCTTGGGTCCCGGTCGCGCCGCCGCGCTCCCCACTTCTTGGATCGCCGCCGCCCTTCACTCGTCCCAGCGCCATCAGGAAACTCGATTCCGACGGCGCCAGCAATTTGTCCTCGGTGATGGTGCCAGGCGTCACCAGCCGCACCACATCGCGGCGCACCACCGATTTGGAGCCGCGCTTCTTGGCTTCGGCCGGATCCTCGATCTGCTCGCAGACGGCGACGCGGAAACCCTGCGCGATCAGTTTCTGCAGATAGTCGTCCGCCGCATGCACTGGCACGCCGCACATCGGGATGTCGTGTCCCTGATGCTTGCCGCGCTTGGTCAGCACGATGCCGAGCGCCCGGCTCGCCTTCTCCGCATCCTCGAAGAACAGCTCGTAGAAATCGCCCATCCGGTAGAACAGCAGCGAATCCGGGTTCGCCGCCTTGATCTCGATGAACTGCTCCATCATCGGCGTGACGCCGCCAGCGGCTGCCGGCGTGATCGCCTCGGGAGCGTCCGGTTCGTTTTGAATGTGCATGTTCATGCGCTCACGCTAGCAGATGTGGCGGCGGGGTTTAATGCCGGCCATTGGAAAAGCAGGGGAAGAACGGAGATCAACCACCATTGAACGCCATGCGTCCTTCCGACGCCAGTTCGGTAACGCTTGGCGGTTTACACGCGGCGGCGCGTAGTCTTAATTCGGAATCACACAAGGCACCCGCCTCAAGGAGGTGCCGCATGGCGAGGAAATCAAAAGCATCATGGCAAGGAAAACCGAAAACAGCGGTCCGTCCGTCAGCGCGCAGGAAGCGCTCGAATTCCACGCCATGGGGCGGCCCGGCAAGCTCGAGATCGTCGCCACCAAGCCGATGGCCACGCAGCGCGATTTGAGCCTCGCCTATTCGCCTGGCGTCGCCGTGCCGGTACTGGCCATCGCGGAGGATCCCAGCCGTGCCTTCGACTACACGTCGCGCGGCAACATGGTCGCCGTCATCTCCAACGGCACCGCGATCCTGGGCTTGGGCAATCTCGGCGCGCTGGCCTCCAAGCCGGTCATGGAGGGAAAGGCGGTGCTGTTCAAGCGCTTCGCCGACGTCGATTCCATCGACCTCGAGGTCGACACCGAGGACGCCGACGAGTTCATCAACTGCGTGCGCTTCCTTGGGCCCTCCTTCGGCGGCATCAACCTGGAGGACATCAAGGCGCCGGAATGCTTCATCATCGAGCAGCGGTTGCGCGAGCTGATGGACATCCCGGTCTTCCACGACGACCAGCACGGCACCGCCATCATCTCGGCCGCCGGCCTGATCAACGCGCTGGAGATCACCGGCCGCGACATGAAGACCACCAGGATGGTCTGCAACGGCGCCGGTGCGGCCGGCATCGCCTGTATCGAGCTGATGAAGGCGATGGGCTTTGCGCCCGAAAACATCATCCTGTGCGACACCAAGGGCGTGGTCTTCCAGGGCCGCACCGAAGGCATGAACCAGTGGAAGTCGGCGCATGCGGTCAAGACCGATGCGCGGTCGCTGGCCGAGGCGCTGGACGGCGCCGACGTCTTCCTCGGCCTTTCCGCCAAGGGCGCGCTGACCACCGCCATGGTGCGTTCCATGGCCAAGAACCCGATCATCTTCGCCATGGCCAACCCCGATCCCGAGATCACGCCCGAGGAAGTGGCGGAGATCCGCACCGACGCCATCATGGCGACCGGGCGTTCGGATTATCCCAATCAGGTCAACAACGTGCTCGGCTTCCCCTATATTTTCCGCGGCGCGCTGGATGTGCGGGCCACCACCATCAATGACGACATGAAGATCGCCGCCGCGCGTGCGCTTGCCGACCTGGCACGCAAGGACGTGCCCGACGACGTCGCCGCAGCCTACCAGGGCAACCGGCCGAAATTCGGCCCCAACTACATCATCCCGGTGCCGTTCGATCCGCGCCTGATTTCGGCCATTCCGCTGGCCGTCGCCAGGGCGGCGATGGATTCTGGCGTCGCCCGCAAGCCGATCCTCGATCTCGACCGCTACGCGCAGGAGCTGTCGGCCCGCCGTGATCCGATCGCCTCGACCTTGCAGCGCATCTATGACCGTGTGCGCCGCCAGCCCAAGCGCATCGTCTTCGCCGAGGGCGAGGAGGAGCAAGTGATGCGCGCCGCCGTCTCCTATGTGAACCAGCGGCTCGGCACCGCCATCCTGCTCGGCCGCGACGACGTCATCAAGGAGAACGCCAGGCACGCCGGCATCGACCTCGACAAGCAGGGGCTGGAGATCATCAATGCTCGCCTGTCGCGCCGCAATTCGGTCTATACCGATTATCTCTACGAGCGCATGCAGCGCAAAGGCTTCCTGTTCCGCGACTGCCAGCGCCTGATCAACAACGACCGCAACCATTTCGCCGCCTGCATGGTGGCGCTGGGGGATGCCGACGGCATCGTCACCGGCGTCACCCGCAACTATTCCACCGCGCTCGACGATGTCAGGCGCGTCATCGACGCCAAGCCCGGCCACCGCGTCATCGGCGTGTCGATCGTTTTGGCGCGCGGCCGCACCGTGATCGTCGCCGACACCGCCGTGCACGACATGCCGAACGCCGAGCAGATCGCCGATATCGCGGAGGAAGCGGCAGGCTTTGCCCGCCGCATGGGCTATGAGCCGAGGCTCGCCATGCTCGCCTATTCCACCTTCGGCCATCCCCACGGCGAGCGCTCCGAGCGCATCCAAGAAGCCGTGCGCATCCTCGACAAGCGCCGCGTCGATTTCGAGTATGACGGCGAGATGGCCGCCGACGTCGCGCTCAACGCCCGTGCCATGGCGCAATACCCGTTCATGAGGCTGACCGGCCCGGCCAATGTGCTGATCATGCCGGCCTTCCACTCCGCCTCGATCTCAACCAAGATGCTGCAGGAGCTCGGCGGCTCGACGGTCATCGGCCCACTGCTGGTCGGGCTGAACAAGCCGGTGCAGATCGTCTCGCTGAACGCCAAGGACAGCGATATCGTCAACATGGCGGCGATCGCGGCCTACACGGCGGGGACCTGAGGAAGGTCCGCGCGTCGGATGCGAAAGCAGCGGCGGATCTGATCGCGCTTAACCCGCGGAAAACACCCGCGCCGCCTCGACGACCTCCTTGACCTGATCTTGCCGCAGCAGGTCGATGGGAATGCGCTCGTCGAGCGGCGCCGAGGGGCGGGTCAGCCACAGCCATGCCAGCCTCGGATTGCCGATCAACGACAGCACCTCTCGAATACCCGCCACCGGCCTGCCGTCGACGAACTGCGCCAGCGGGAAGACGTGCTTGCGGCCGCCCTTGCGCAAGGCGACCACCTCGCCCCGCCTTTGCCAGCGGTGCAGGGTCGAGCGGGCAATGCGCAGGTGTTCCTCCAGATAGGTCGAACCGGCGACCCGCCCGGCCCAGTCTTCGATCAGCATCGATTCGAGGTCGTCGGACTGGGTGCGCGGAAGCGGGGAGGCGGGGCCGTCGAAACCCGCCGATGGATTTGTGGCGCCCGCGGTGCCGGCTTCGCTGCGGCGCGCGGCTTCCACGGCCAGCGCACGCACGAATTTCGACGCCAGCCCCGGAAGGTCGGCATGAATGGCATCGATGGCGCGCTGATGCGTCGGCGATAGCAAGGTGACGGCTGACGCTATGCTGCCGGCGATCTTGCCAACCGAGACCATGGTGGGTTTGTTGATGGCCTCGTCATAGTGGGCGAGCGCCCGCTCGACCTTCTCCGCGACCATGTCCGCGAAGTCGTCTTGTTTAAGACCGGTTATGTGAAATCTGTTCATGCATCTGTCTTCGGGCCGCGAGCGCTCCTCCCCGACTGCGCCCGTTGCTGAATTTCTAATGTGGAAAGCGGAAATCGCGGCGGCAACAAATCCGGCCGCCCGACAGCTTGCTTTCTTGCATCTTGGCACCCCAACTGGTTGAGGGCGCCCAAATGTCAGTCAAAGGGCGCCCAGATTGCGTGTAGGTGCGATGTGTGACAGCCGCGCGACGGTGAAGCTGCCGATCTCCCCCCTCGTGGGGGAGATGCCCGGCAGGGCAGAGGGGCGCGCGAAGGATCGCTAGGTTGCGGTGGTTCCCTTCCGCGTGCCCATACTCTTCGAACTGGCGCCCCGACATGACAGTACGCTCATGCCGTTCATTTCGGGCTTGGCGGCAGTGTAGAACCCTGGATATGCCAGCGGGACAGCGCCCCCCCCTCTGGCCTGCCGGCCATCTCCCCCACGAGGGGGAGATCGGCAGCTTCACCGCCCTCCTACAGCAGCCCCGCCAGCTCGGCCTCGCGACGCAGATTCTGCCTTGGCCTCGGCCCGATCTGCTGGATCACCAGGCCGGCCGCCAGTGAGCCGAGATCGCCGCAGGTCTTGAGGTCGCGGCCCTGGGTATAGCCATGCAGGAAACCCGCGGCATAGAGGTCGCCGGCGCCCGTCGTGTCGACCAGCTCCTTGATGGCGGTCGCCTGGATGACGACGGTCTCGTCGCCGCGCGCGATGACGGAGCCTTTTTCCGAACGCGTCACGGCGGCGACCTTGCAGTCCTTGCGGATCTGGGCCAGCGCCTCGTCGAAGGACGAGGTCTGGTAGAGCGACTTGATCTCGTGGCTGTTGGCGAAGACGATGTCCACGGTGCCCGAGCGCATCAGCTCGAGGAACTCGTCGCGGTAGCGGTCGACGCAGAACGAATCCGACAAGGTCATCGACACTTCGCGGCCCGCCGCGTGCGCCAGCTTGGCCGTCTGCCGGATCGCCTCCTTGGCGCGCGGCGGATCCCACAGATAGCCCTCGAAATAGGTAATCTTGGCGCCCGACGCCTTGTCGGCCTCGACATCCTCCGGCCCGAGCTCGACGCAGGCGCCGAGATAGGTGTTCATAGAGCGCTCGCCGTCGGGGGTGACGAAAATCATCGAGCGCGCCGTCGGCGGCTCGCCCTGAAGCGGCTTGGTGTCGAAGGCGACGCCCTGGGCGTGGATGTCGTGGGCATAGATTTCGCCCAAAGCATCGTTGGAAACCTTGCCGAAGAAGGCGGCGCGGCCGCCGAAGGAGGCAACGCCGGCCGCCGTGTTGCCCGCGCTGCCACCGGACGCCTCGATCGCCGGGCCCATGCGGCTGTAGAGTAGCTCGGCGCGGTGCGTGTCGATGAGGTTCATCGCGCCCTTGATGATGCCATTGGTCTCCAGGAATTCCTCTTCGCACTGGGCGATGATGTCGACAATCGCATTGCCGATGCAAAGCACGTCATAGTCCGGCATCAATGTCTCCGCCAAAATCCGCGCCGGCTTCTTGCCATGCCGGCCGGGCGCGGGTCTAGCGATTTGCAACCGGTTTGCCTAGGCCATGTTCATATCGCGTGACGCCCAGGAGCTACGACAATTCGGTCGTGGCCGAAGCATTTCACCGCGGCTTTGCCTAAAAAGGGCCGTTCGATCCCGGCCCGAAGGCGGCAAGCCCATGCCTGAAAGAAACGACATGAACACCGATCTGGCGCTGCTCGCCCTCCTGGCGGTGCTTTGGGGCGCCTCCTATACGTTCATCAAGATCGGCGTCGAGACGATCCCGCCGGTGACGTTCATCGCCGCCCGCACCTTGATCGCGGGCGCGATCCTGCTGGCCATCATCCGCTGGCGCGGGCTCGCCATGCCGGGCGATGCAGCGAGCTGGCGTCGTTTCGCCTTCCAGGCGTGCCTCAACAGCGTCATCCCGTTCACCCTGATCGCCGCCGCCGAGCGCTCGGTGGATGCCGGCCTCGCCACCATCCTCAACGCGACGTCGCCTATCTTCACCTTCCTGTTGACCGCGCTCATCACCCGCCATGAACCGGTGACGCTGCGCAAACTGATCGGCGTCGGCGCCGGCATTGCCGGCATCTGCCTCATCGTGGGCACACAGGCGCTGGGCGGTCTCGGCCATGAACTTTGGGCGCAGCTTGCCATCGTCCTTGCAACGGTCTGCTATGCGGGGGCGGCGATCTTCGGCCGAGGCTTCAAGGGCCTCGACCCGATGCTGCCCGCCGCCGGCTCGATGCTCTGCGGCGCCGTCATCCTGGTGCCGCTCAGCCTCGCCGTCGACCAGCCCTGGACCTTGGCGCCGTCGACGGCGTCGATCCTGGCCTTGCTCGGCCTGTCGGTGTTTTCGACCGCGCTGGCCTTCGTCATCTATTTCCGCCTGATCCACACGCTGGGCTCGGTCGGCACGACCTCGCAGGCCTATCTGCGCGTGCCGATCGGCGTCGGCATCGGCGCCGTTTTCCTTGGCGAAAGCCTGGGTTCGACGGCCTGGCTCGGCATGGCCTTCGTCGTCGCCGGCGTCGCGGCCATGACCATTCCCACCCGCAAGCCGGCGCTCGCACAATAGTCAAACGGGGCAATCGCCTTCAATTGCCGAAGTTGGGGGCGCCGACGCTCGCAAGAGGGTGGATGCGGAGAATTCGAGCCCTCAAGCGATTGCCATGGCAACAGACGCTTGTGACGGGTGGACCTGCTGCCTATCCTCACGGCGTTCGAAGTGAGGTTGGAAGCACCGTGATCTCCAGCGCCGCCCGCGCCGCCGCCGGCCAGTTGTTCTCGCCCGAATTCCGCGCCGTCTTCCTCAAGACGCTAGGCCTGACTGTGCTTGCGCTGGTCGCCTTGTGGTTCGGGCTGACCAGCCTCGTCGAGTGGCTGGCGCTGCCGTGGCTGCACACGCTGTTTCCCGGCCTGCCGTCCTGGGCCGGTTGGCTGGGCGGCATCGTCGCGGCCATCGCGCTTGCTTTCGGCATGGCGCTGGTCGTCGCGCCGGCCACGGCCGTCGTCGCCGGTCTGTTCCTCGACGATGTCGCCGAAGTGGTGGAGCGTACCGATTATCCCGGCGATCCGCCCGGCCGCGCCATGCCGGCGCTGCGCTCGCTGGTGCTGGCGATAAAGTTCTTCGGCGTCGTCGTTCTGGGCAACATCGTCGCCCTGCTGCTACTGCTGGCGCCGGGCATCAACATCGCCGCCTTTTTCATCGTCAACGGCTACCTGCTCGGGCGCGAATTCTTCGAATTCGCCGCCATGCGTTTCCGCCCGGAAGAAGAGGCCAGGGCCTTGCGCCGGCACCATGCCCGGACGGTCTTTCTCGCCGGCCTGGTCATCGCGGCCTTTCTTGCCGTGCCGCTGCTCAACCTGGTGACGCCGCTCTTTGCCGCAGCCATGATGGTGCATTTGCACAAGGCGATCTCGGCCCAGCCCGATCGGCGGAGCAAGCCGTCCCGTTGATGCGCCAGTCCCTACCGCAGCAGAAAGCCGCGCCCCAGTTCGTCGTCGGGCTCGACGATGAATTCCGCCCGGCCGCAATAGTAGGCGCGGCCGCCGACGCGGGCGATGATCGCTTCATGCGGTCCGGCTTTCGCCATCCGCGCCACCGCGCCGGAAAAGCGCGAGCCGGCGATGCTCTCGAAAGTGCGTGTCTGGCCTGTTGCGATCTCGCCCTTGGCATGCATCGCCGCCAGCCGGGCGGTGACGCCGGAGCCGGTCGGCGACCGGTCGACCTGCGCCTCGGCGAAGACGCAGACGTTTTTCGTCGGCTCACCCGAAAACGTATCCCGCCCGCCCGTCAAAATGGTGCCGTAGAGAAAGGCGAGGTCGGCATGGTCGGGGTGCGACAGGTGAAATTCCTGCTTCAGCCTTTCGGACAGCGCCGTCGCCGCATCGACGAAATCGCGCACCCGATCGCGGCCGAATTCCAATCCGAACTGGTGACAGTCGGCCAGCGCATAGAATGCGCCGCCATAGGCGATGTCGAAGCCGATCGCGCCGTAGCCGGGCAGCTCGATCTTGCGGTCGCGTGCGAACAAGAACGCCGGCACGCTTTCGAACGACACAGCACCTGCCTTGCCGTCGCGCACCTCGACCGAGGCAATCACCATGCCGCAGGGCGCCTCGATGTTGACCATCGTCACCGGTTCCCGCTTGGTCACCAGCCCTTCGTCGACGGCATAGCGGCCGAGCGCGACGATGGCGTGGCCGCACATGGTCGAATAGCCCTCATTGTGCATGAACAGCACGGCAAGGTCGGCGCCCGGCAAATCGGGCTCGACCAGCAGCGCGCCGTACATGTCGTAATGGCCGCGCGGCTCGAACATCAGGATTTTCCGGAGATGATCGAGATGGTCGCGCACATGGGCGCGCTTTTCCAGGATCGTGCCCTTCGGGATATCGGGGTAACCCCCGGTGACGATCCTCAGCGGCTCGCCGCCGGTGTGCATGTCGACGACGGTCAGCGTCATGTGTTCGGCCCGCTTATCCCGATTTGCCAAACAGCGCCTGCAACTTGCCGAAGGGCATGGCGGCGCGGGCGAAGCCGAACGTGCCGTCCTGCTGGATCTCGCGCGCCGCCGTTTCCAGCATGCCATAGGCGAAGTTGGTGAGCCACGGCCCAAGCGAAACGCGCTTTGCCCCGGCCGCGGTCAGATCGGCAATGGTGAAGTCGGGCCTTGCCATGACGTTGACCGGCTTGCTCACCGCCGAGCAGACCGTGCGCACCATCTCGACGTCGCCGATGCCCGGCGCGTAGAGCACGTCGGCGCCCGCCTTCTCGAATGCCTGCAGCCGCTTGATCGTGTCGTCGAGGTCGGACTTGCCCCAGAGGAAGTTCTCCGCCCGCGCGGTGAAGACGAAATCGCGTTTCAGCGCGCGGGCCGCTTCCGCCGCCGCCGCGACGCGCTCCACCGCGTGCGAAAAATCATAGATCGGCTTGTTCGGGTCGCCGGTGTGGTCCTCGATCGAGCAGCCGGCAAGGCCGGCGGCTTCAGCCGCGAAGATGGTTTCGGCGGCCTGCTCGGCGCTGTCGCCCTTGCCGCGTTCGAGGTCGGCCGAAACCGGCAGCTCGGTTGCCGCCGTCACCTCGCGGCAATGATGGATCATCTGGTCGAAGGTCACCGCGCCGTCCGGCAGGCCGCGCGAGAAGGCGAAACCGGCGCTGGTCGTCGCCAGCGCCTTGAAACCGAAGGATCCAAGCAGCTTCGTCGTGCCGACGTCCCAAGGGTTGGGCATGACGAAGGTCGAGGCATGCAGGTCGCGAAAGATCTTGCCCTTGTCCATGGAAGTTCCCCCATCGTGTTGAGTGCGATGGCGCGGATTTTAGCTTGCCCGCCTTGCCCGGGCAAACGAATGCGGTTGGCTCAGAAGCGTTTCGCGTTCTCTGCTGACAATTCGTCCGGCGCGTCCCTGCAACCCCGTCAAAACCGGCGCCGATCAGTGGATCGGCACCAGTCCGGCCAGTGTGCGCATGTCGTCGAACAGGATGCCGCCGGCTCGCATCAAGCCGTCACGGTCGCTGTAGGGGTCGCCATGATAGGAAAATACCCGCATGCCGGCGGCGATGCCGGCCTGCGTGCCGGCGACGCTGTCCTCAATGACGATGCAGTCGGCAGGCGCAAAGCCCATCGTCTTGGCCGCATGTAGGAACAAGTCCGGAAACGGCTTGCCGCGCGCGACCATGGTCGAGGAAAACATCGCATGTTCGAACAGCGGCAGCAGGCCGGTCTGGCCAAGCGTGATGTGCATTTTCGACACCCTGGCCGAGGTGGCGACGCAATAGGCGATGCCGGCCGCGCGGACAGCCTCGACGAACTCCCGGACATAGGGAATCGCCTCGACCCCATGGGCGAACAGGTCCGGCAGCCCTGCATTCCAGCGCTCGACGAAGTCTGCGCCGAGCCTGACGCTGGTCTCTTCTTCGATCTGCTTCTGCACTGAGACCATGCTGCGGCCGGAGAAGTTCTTGCGGCAATATTCAAAGCTGGTGGGATACCCGGCTTCGCTCAGCCATTCGGCGAGACGCCGGTTGGCCAGGTTCTCGGTATCGACCAGAATCCCGTCGCAGTCGAAGATGACAAGTTTCGGTATGTTCATCAGGCCGTGCCGGTCGAGCCGAACCCGCCCGAACCGCGCGCCGTGCCGCCGGCCAGGTCGCGCTCTTCGACGCCCGCCTGCGTCACCGCGGCGAACACCATCTGGGCGATGCGCATGCCGCGCGTCACCGCAAAATCCTCGTCGCCGAGATTGACCAGCAGCACTTTCACCTCGCCGCGATAGTCGCTGTCGATCGTGCCCGGCGTGTTGAGGACGGTCAGCCCGTGTTTGAAGGCAAGGCCGGAGCGCGGCCGCACCTGGCCTTCCATGCCTTCGGGAATTTCCAGGATCAGTCCGATCGGCACCAGCGCACGTTTTCCCGGTAGGATCAGCAGCGGCCGATCGTCGGGCACCGCCGCGCGCAGGTCCATGCCGGCGGCGCCGGGGCTTTCATAGGCAGGGAGGGGGAGTCCTTCCGCATGCGGTAACCTTACGAAGCCGACGGTCGGACCGATGACGGAGGAATTTTGGATGGCTGCGCGCATAAAATCGATCCTATCGGCGCGATTGCCGATTCGGTCAATTCGCCCGCAATCCTATCAACGGCTTTCTTTCGGGCATCACTATGGCCGGAGCCAACCCTTAGCGCACTTCCATCGGCACCACCGTCGTCTCCTTGATCTCCTCCATCACGAAGGACGCCGAAACGTCCGACAGCGCCACCTTGGCGATCAGCCGCTGGTAGAGCCGGTCATACGCCTTCACGTCGGCGACGCGGGCGCGCAAGACATAGTCGAGGTCGCCGGACATGCGGTAGACTCCCGTGATCTCGGAAAACCCGGTCACCGCCGCCCGGAATTTCTGCAACCACTCGGGATCATGATTTGAGGTCCGGACCAGGATGAACACGGAGAGGCCGAGCCCGAGCTTCTCGGCATCGACCAACGCCACCCGGCCGGTGATGACGCCATCCTCCTCCAGCCGCTTGACGCGCCGCCAGCAGGCGTTGCGCGACAAGGCTACCCGTTCGGACAGCTGGTCGACCGACAACGTGCCGTCGCGTTGCAATTCGGCGAGCAATTTCCGATCGATTTCGTCGATTTCGATGGCCATGTGGGATGTTTGTCCCACGAACAAGCAAAATACAAGGACATTTTGAGACCGATGAACCGACGAACCGTGCCAGGATACCCCATATCAGGAACTTTAAGCGCTGAAGGGGAAGCAGCATGTCGGTCGCAAGGATTTTCACCTCCCATCCGGCCAAGGTTGGCGAAACCTATTTCGGTCACATGGCCTTTGCCGCCTGGTTTTCCTCGCGCCTGCTGACGGCCGCCGGGGCCGCCCTCGTTCACGCTTTCTTGCCATTTCTGTTCGAGACTACCGCCAGCCGAATCGTCCGCGAACTTTACGAGCGGACGCACAACAGAGGTTCGCACGCGGTCAAGGAGCCCAAGGCCCTTCCGGACCACGCCTAGGAACGGAAGAAGCGATGTGCCGGTGGGCGGCCTATCTCGGTGAAGCGGTCTTCCTCGAAGACATCCTCACGGCGCCCTGCCACTCGCTGATCGCCCAGAGCCATTGCGCCGAGGAAGCCAAGTCGCCGACCAATGGCGATGGTTTCGGCCTTGCCTGGTATGGCGACCGGCCCGAGCCCGGCCTCTACCGCGACATCCTGCCGGCCTGGTCCGATCCCAATCTGAAGAGCTTGTGCCGACAGATCAAATCCGGATTGTTTCTCGCCCATGTGCGCGCCTCGACCGGCGGCGCCACCAGCCGCATGAATTGCCATCCCTTCATCTCGGGCCCTTGGTCGTTCATGCACAACGGCCAGATCGGCGGCTTCGAGAAGATCCGCCGCGCGCTGGAAAATTCGCTGTCCGACGCCGTCTTCGACCAGCGCGAGGGCACCACCGATTCCGAGCTGTTTTTTCTCCTGATGATCGACGAAGGGTTGGCCGCCGATCCGAAAGGCGCCGTCGCCCGTGCCACCAGCCGCGTGCTGGAGGCTTCGCGGCGTGCCGGCATCGAGCCGGCGCTGAAGCTGACGGCCGCCTTTTCCGACGGGCAGGCGCTCCACGCGGTCCGCTACGCCACGGATGACCACGCGCCCACCCTCTATACCGCCGCCAAGGGCGGCGGCCGCTGCATCGTCTCCGAACCCTTCGACCGTGAAGGCGGCGACTGGCAGGCGATCCCGCCATCGAGCTTCGTCACCATGACCAGGGATGGCGTGAATATTCAGCCGTTTGCGCCGGCCCCGGCGAAGCTGGCGCTGGCCGGGTAGCCTCCTCGCGGCGCGAATTGCCGTAGAGAGCCGTCCACCAAGCTATTGAGCGAACCGACCCAATCCATAGGACGCCAGCAGCGGATCGCGCTCGCCGTCGAGGATTTCGCGCGCCGCGAACAAGCCGACCGCCGGCGCCAGCGTGATGCCGGAATGCGTGACCGCGATGTAGAGGCCGTCCATGCCCTCGGCGCGGCCGATGATCGGGAAGCCGTCGATCGGCGTCGGCCGGTAACCGACCGTATGGAAATCGAGTTCCAGGCCATCGCCGCCGCGCAGCATGGCTTGCACCGCCGCAAACAGCTCGCGCGCCGTCGCCGCCGCATCCATCCCCGGGTCGGCACCGCCAAAATCAGACCCGGCGATGATGCGGCCTTGCGCCGTCTGGCGCATGTGCAGCCGCTCGGCCAGCACCAGACCGTTGAGCAATTTTCTGTAAGGTCGCGAATGGACGATCAGGCCGGGCGGCATTTCGATCGGTAGCCTTATGCCGGCCGTCGCGGCAATCTCCGGCGAGCCGACGCCGGCCGCGATCACCACCTCGTCGGCTGCAAACAGCCCATGCGACGTGTCCACGCCCGTCGTCCTGCCGCCGGTTTGGACCAACGCCGTAACCGTGCTGGAGACGAAGCGCGCACCGCGCCGTTCGGCGTCGGCCAGCAGCGCGTTCGTCGCTGCGACCGGCTCGGCGACACCCTCCTCGGCGACATGTAAGGCAAAGTCGGGAAGCCCGGCGAGATTGGGCT
Source organism: Mesorhizobium sp. B2-1-3 (assembly GCF_006442495.1). Taxonomy (NCBI): domain Bacteria; kingdom Pseudomonadati; phylum Pseudomonadota; class Alphaproteobacteria; order Hyphomicrobiales; family Phyllobacteriaceae; genus Mesorhizobium; species Mesorhizobium sp. B2-1-3. Next base: position 150,535 of record NZ_VFWL01000009.1, on the reverse strand, counting down.
CGATGCCGACCGCGCCGGCGCGGTCGACCCGCCTGATGCCATAACCCCAGGACGAATGCTCCGCCGCATAGGCCTCCAATTTGTCCGCCGGCAAGTCCCAGCACAGCCCGCCGCACCAGGCGAGCGGAAGGCCGGGCAGGTCCTGCGCCAGCCGCGACCATTCCGCCATGGAGCGGATGCGCAGCCGGAAATACGGTTCCGGATTGCCCCAGCTGGCATTTATCCAGGCAAACGAGTTCGGCGTCGCCACGCCGCCGGCAGCGCTGTCGGCAATGACCGTCACCTGCGCGCCCGCCTTGGCCAGGTGCCAGGCGATCGAGGCGCCGATGATGCCGGCGCCGATGACGATCACTTTCTTGCTCATGCAGGATCTCCATCGAACAGGTCTTCTGATGCCATCGCGTCTTCCCTATCTCAAGAGCCGGCGGACCGATCCGGGCAAATCTGTTCGACAGGCCGGGAAAGCGCTGCTAGAAGCCCGCGCCACAGACAGGATTTCATAAATTGGCTGAAGACATCGAACAGGCGGTATCGCGCCGCCGTACTTTCGCGATCATCGCCCACCCGGACGCCGGCAAGACGACGCTCACCGAAAAGCTGCTGCTGTTCGGTGGCGCCATCCAGCTTGCCGGTGAGGTCAAGGCCAAGAAGGACCGCATCCAGACCCGGTCGGACTGGATGAAGATCGAGCGCGAACGCGGCATTTCGGTCGTCACCTCGGTGATGACGTTCGAGTATGAGGACAACGTCTTCAATCTGCTCGACACGCCCGGCCACGAGGATTTCGCCGACGACACCTACCGCACGCTGTCGGCGGTCGACTCGGCGGTCATGGTCATCGACGCCGCCAAGGGCATCGAGCCGCGCACGCTGAAGCTGTTCGAGGTCTGTCGGCTGCGCGACATCCCGATCATCACCTTCGTCAACAAGATGGACCGCGAGAGCCGCGATCCCTTCGAGATACTGGACGAAATCGAGCAGAAGCTGGCGCTCGATACCGCGCCCATCACCTGGCCGATCGGCCGCGGCAGGACGTTTTCGGGCACTTACCACCTGGCGCTGAACGCCGTGCGCAAGGGCGATGACGAGAAGGAACGCACTCCGGTCAACGGTCCCGATTCCAACCGCGTCGCCGGCCTGTTGCCGGAAAACGAGCGCGAGGCCTTCATCGAGGAGCTGGAACTCGCGCGCGAAGCCTGCCGTCCGCTCGACATCGACGCCTTTCGCGAGGGCCATCTGACGCCGGTCTATTTCGGCTCGGCGCTGCGCAATTACGGCGTGCGCGACCTGATCGAGGCGCTCGGCGCTTTCGGGCCGCCGCCGCGCGCGCAGGATGCCGACACCCGGATGGTGGAGGCGACCGAGGACAAGATGACCTCCTTCGTTTTCAAGATCCAGGCCAATATGGATCCCAACCACCGCGACCGCATCGCCTTCGTGCGCGTCTGCTCGGGCAAGCTCGAGCGCGGCATGAAGGCCAAGCTGGTGCGCACCGGCAAGCCGATGAGCCTGTCTGCGCCGCAATTCTTCTTCGCCCGCACCCGCGTCACCGCCGACGAGGCCTTTGCCGGCGACGTCGTCGGCATCCCCAACCACGGCACGCTGCGCATCGGCGACACGCTGACCGAGGGTGAGGAAATCCTGTTCCGCGGCGTGCCGAACTTCGCCCCGGAAATCCTGCGTCGTGTGCGCCTCGGTGATGCGATGAAGGCCAAGAAGCTGAAGGAGGCGCTGCACCAGATGGCGGAGGAGGGCGTCGTGCAGCTGTTTTCGCCCGAGGACGGCTCGCCGGCCATCGTCGGCGTCGTCGGTGCGCTGCAGCTCGACGTGCTGAAGGAGCGGCTGAACTTCGAATACACGCTGCCGGTCGAATTCGAGATGTCGCGTTTTTCGGTCTGCCGCTGGATATCGGCTGACGACAAGACGGAAGTGCAGCGCTTCATCGAAGCCCATCGCGGCGACATTGCCCGCGATCTCGACAACGACCCGGTGTTCCTCGCCCAGCACGCCTTCTCGCTGAACTACGAAGCCGAGCGCTGGAAGGCGATCCGCTTCGCCACGATCAAGGACTACCAGGTCCGCGACAAGGCGGCGTAGCGGCGCTGCCTTTTTCCTTCTCCCCTTGTTGTGGGAGAAGGTGTCGCTGAAGGCGACGGATGAGGGGCAGCGCCGGCCTCAAAAATCAATGGACAGCCCTGCCCTTCGCAGGCTCAGGGCGTTCGAAGCTCGGAAAGCCCAGCAATTGGCTTTCCGTCCGCTACGCGGACCACTTCTCACCCCTTCGCCGCCTCTTCGATCTTGGCGATGTCGATCTTGCCCATCTTCATCATCGCACTCATCACCCGGCCGGCCTTTTCCCGGTCCGGATCCTGGAGCAGGCGCGGCAGCTGTTCCGGCACGACTTGCCAGGAGACGCCGAACTTGTCCTTCAGCCAGCTGCACGGGCCGGGCTCGCCGCCCTCGGTGAGCCTCTCCCAGAAATAGTCGACCTCTTCCTGCGTCTTGCAGTCGATCGACTGCGACATCGCCTCGTTGAACTTGAATTGCGGTCCGCCGTTGAGCGCCTGGAACGGCACGCCGTCGAGCTCGAACGTGGTCAGCAGCACTTTGCCTTCATCGGCGTGGCCCTTGGGCCAACGCATGACGCTCAGCACCTTCGAATTCTTGAAGATGGAGACATAGTGGTTCATCGCCTCTTCGGCCTGTCCATCGAACCACAGGCAGGTGGTGATCTTTTGCATGTCGTGCTCCTCGGTTGCTTCTTGCTGCTACAATGGAACGGCCGTCTGAGAAAATGGTCCCACTCCCTTGCCGTTGATCCAAGGACGGGCGCCCGGTAGGCGATCCGACACGGGAGGCCATCTTTTTTCGCAAACTCTGAATTTTTCTGGAGAATCTGGCGCATTGCAAAAATGTGGCCAGACAATAATTGCCGGTCTATAACGCCTGCGATCCATATTCAGGGCCGCGACGCTCCGCATCGGGCGCAGCCAGCCAGCTAAGGAAAGTTCATGCCTGCCTATCGCTCCCGCACCACCACCCATGGCCGCAACATGGCCGGCGCCCGCGGCCTCTGGCGCGCCACCGGCATGAAGGACAGCGATTTCGGCAAGCCGATCATCGCGGTGGTCAACTCCTTTACCCAGTTCGTGCCGGGCCACGTCCACCTGAAGGATCTCGGCCAGCTGGTCGCGCGCGAGATCGAGAAGGCCGGCGGCGTCGCCAAGGAATTCAACACCATCGCCGTCGATGACGGCATCGCCATGGGCCATGACGGCATGCTCTATTCGCTGCCGTCGCGCGAGCTGATCGCCGATTCCGTCGAGTACATGGTCAACGCCCACTGCGCCGACGCCATGGTCTGTATCTCCAATTGCGACAAGATCACGCCCGGCATGCTGATGGCCTCGCTGCGCCTCAACATCCCGACCGTCTTCGTCTCCGGCGGGCCGATGGAAGCGGGCAAGGTGGTGCTCGCCGGAAAGGCGCAGGCGCTCGACTTGGTCGACGCCATGGTCGCCGCCGCCGACGACAAGATCTCCGACGAGGACGTCAAGGTCATCGAGCGCTCCGCCTGCCCGACCTGCGGTTCCTGCTCGGGCATGTTCACCGCCAATTCGATGAACTGCCTGACCGAAGCGCTCGGCCTGTCGCTGCCGGGCAACGGTTCGACACTAGCGACGCACGCCGACCGCAAGCGGCTGTTCGTCGAGGCCGGACACTTGATCGTCGATCTCGCCCAACGCTATTACGAGCAGGACGACGAGACGGCGCTGCCGCGCAGCATCGCTTCAAAGGGCGCGTTCGAGAACGCCATGACGCTCGACATCGCGATGGGTGGCTCGACCAACACCGTGCTGCACATCCTGGCCGCGGCGCATGAGGGTGAGGTCGACTTCACCATGGAGGATATCGACCGGCTGTCGCGCAGGGTGCCCGTGCTGTGCAAGGTGGCGCCGGCCAAGTCCGACGTGCACATGGAGGACGTCCACCGCGCCGGCGGCATCATGGCGATCCTCGGCCAGCTCGACCAAGCCGGACTGATCAACCGCGACCTGCCGACCGTGCACACATCAAGCCTCGGCGAGGCGCTCGATCATTGGGATATTTCGCGCACCTCAAGCCAGAACGTGCGAGATTTCTTCCTCGCCGCGCCCGGCGGCGTGCCGACGCAGGTCGCCTTCAGCCAGGATCGTCGCTGGGACGAGCTCGATCTGGACCGCGAGACGGGCGTTATCCGCTCGGCGAAGACGCCTTTTTCCAAAGACGGCGGCCTTGCCGTGCTCAAGGGCAACCTGGCGCTCGACGGCTGTATCGTGAAGACGGCCGGCGTCGACGAGTCGATCCTGAAATTCACCGGCCCGGCGCGGGTGTTCGAAAGCCAGGATGCCTCGGTCAAGGCGATTCTCTCGAATGAGATCAAGGCCGGCGACGTCGTCGTCATCCGCTATGAAGGACCGCGCGGCGGCCCCGGCATGCAGGAAATGCTCTATCCGACCAGCTATTTGAAATCGAAAAGCTTGGGCAAAGCTTGCGCGCTGATCACCGACGGGCGCTTCTCCGGCGGCACGTCGGGCCTGTCGATCGGCCATGTCTCGCCCGAAGCCGCCGAAGGCGGCACGATCGGGCTGGTGCGGGAAGGCGACACGATTGAGATCGACATCCCCAACCGCTCGATCCGCCTCGCCGTGAGCGATGAGGAGCTCGCCAGCCGCCGGGCGGCGATGGCGGCCAAGGGCGCCCTGGCCTGGAAGCCCGAAGAAAAACGCAAGCGCAAGGTGACGACCGCGTTGCGCGCCTACGCCGCCTTCGCCACCAGCGCCGACAAGGGTGCGGTGAGGCACGTTCCGGAGTAGCGCTCGAATCGGCCAGGTTCGTGCTGCCCCTCATTGTCCTGCCGGACATTTCTCCCCGTAAGTGACGGGGAGAAAGGGCTATAACCAAAGATTTCGCCAATTGTAGACGTTGCAAAAATGGCGGCGAGGTCGCAGCATCTCCCTTCTCCCCGTCTCTAGACGGGGAGAAGGTGCCGGCAGGCGGATGAGGGGCGGCGCCACGTGGCAAGATTTTTCGCCCGCCGCGATCACGGCGGCAGCCGACAGGTGCTGATTCTTCGGGGACGACACAGATGGATTTCGACCTTATCGTTCGCGGCGGCACATTGCCTGACGGCAGGGTTGCCGACATCGGCATCGTCGGCGAGACGATCGCGACGATCGAGCCGAAGCTCGATGGCAACGCCGGCACGACGATTGACGCGCGGGGCAATCTGGTCTCTGCGCCGTTCGTCGACCCGCACTTCCATATGGATGCGACGCTTTCCTACGGCATTCCGCGGATAAACGCCTCGGGCACGCTGCTTGAAGGCATTGCTCTGTGGAGCGAACTGAAGCCGCTTCTGACGCATGAAGCGGTGCGCCATCGCGCGCTCGCCTATTGCGACTGGGCGGTGTCGATGGGATTGCTCGCCATCCGCACCCATGTCGACGTTTGCGACGACAGGCTGCTGGCGGTCGAGGCGCTGCTCGATGTCAAGAAGACGGTGGCGCCCTATATCGACCTGCAATTGGTCGCCTTTCCGCAGGATGGGCTCTACCGCTCGCCCGGTGCACGGGAAAACACCATCCGCGCGCTGGATCTGGGTGTCGATATCGTCGGCGGCATTCCGCATTTCGAGCGCACCATGGCCGACGGCACCCGCTCGGTGACCGAGCTTTGCGAGATCGCGGCAAAACGCGGCCTGATGGTCGACCTGCATTGCGACGAGACCGACGACCCGCTGTCGCGTCACATCGAGCAACTGGCCTATGAGACGCAGCGTCTCGGCCTTCAGGGCAAGGTGGCCGGCTCGCATCTTACCTCGATGCATTCCATGGACAATTACTACGTCTCGAAACTCCTGCCGCTGATCGCCGAGGCGGGCGTCTCCGTCATCCCCAATCCTTTGATCAACATCATGCTGCAGGGGCGCCACGACACGTTTCCCAAGCGCCGCGGCATGACCCGGGTCAAGGAGATGCTGGCGCTGGGCATCCGCGTCGGCTGGGGCCAGGATTGCGTGCTCGATCCCTGGTATTCGCTGGGCACCGCCGACATGCTCGACGTCGCCTTCATGGGGCTTCACGTCGCCCAGATGTCGAGCCCGGCCGACATGGCGCGCTGTTTCGACATGGTCACCAACGTCAATGCCGCCATCATGGGGCTCGATCATCTGGGCCTCGCCGTCGGCAAGCGCGCCAGCCTGGTCGTTCTCGACGCCGGCAATCCGGTCGAGGCCATTCGCCTGCGCCCCGAACGCATTTGCGTCATCGCCAGGGGCAAGGTGGTGGCGGAACGAACCAGGCAGGACACCCGGCTTGCCGTCCCCGGCAGGCCGGCACTGGTGAACCGGCGGCACACATCGTCCTAGACCCAGCCGATTCCCGGCGCTGGCCTTGCCGATTCCCGGATTTCTCCTCGTCAAAACGGCCGCTTCCGTCTACGACGCGGCCTGGAGCAATTCCAGGAAAAGTGTGTACGGTTTTCCGTCCGGAATTGGGCGAGATAAAGAGATAGAGCGGTTCGCCGTTTTCGTAAAACGGTGAACCGCTCTAGACAGGCAATGGATCGGCATGACGCAACCCGTGGCGCAGAATTCCACAATCAGGAACGTGCTTCTGGCCGGCATTCTTTTGATGCTGGCCGGCGACTTCCTGTTTGCGCTCAACGACGCCATGGGCAAATGGCTGGTCGCCAGCTTTTCCGTCGGCCAGGTGGTGCTGATCAGGTCGATCGGCGCGTTTTTCGTGCTCGGTCCGATGATCGCCCACCAGGGCGCCGCCAAGCTGTTCCGCATGGAAAGGCCCGAATTGCAGGTCCTGCGCGTCATCATGACCACGCTCGATACCGGGCTCTTCTATGCCGCCGTCGTCTATCTGCCGCTTGCGGATGTGATGAGCTTCTATATGGCCGGGCCGATCTATGTGGCGGCACTCTCGCATCTCCTGCTTGGCGAGAAGGTCGGCTGGCGCCGCTGGATGGCGATCCTGCTCGGCTTCTGCGGCGTGCTGATCATGCTCAAGCCCTCCTCGGCGGCTTTCTCGCTGTCGTCGGGCTTCGCGCTGGCGGGCAGCATTGCCTTCGCTTTCGCCATCATCCTCAACCGGCGCTTGCGCGGCACCAGCGACACCAATCTGGTGACATGGCAGACCATCGGCACGCTGCTGGTCGGCGGCGCCCTGACCATCGGCGCCTGGCACACGCCGTCGGCGCTCGATTTCGGCGCCATGCTGCTGCTCGGCATCGTCTCCTGCGGTGCCCATCTGATGATCACGCGGGCGCTCAAGCTGGCCCCGGCCTCGACGCTGGCGCCGCTGCACTACACGCTGCTTCTATGGGCGGTGGTCTTCGGGCTGGCGTTCTTCGGCGACGTTCCCGGCCCGCGCATCCTCATCGGCTCGGTCATCGTCGTGCTGGCCGGCTTGTTCATCTTCCATCGCCAGAAGGTGGTCGACACGACGGTGCCGCCTGAAAACGTGCCGAAGGGCGTGAATTAGCCCTCGCGGATCACCGCCAGGTGCCGTGAAAATTCCGGCGTCTCCATCAGCGCCTTGCAGCGCGCGAAGCGGCCGTCGGCATAGGCCCGAAAATCGTCGACGGGATTGTCGTTGGCGAGCTGGATCAGTCCCCACAGTGTCCACAACAGGTCGCACATCCCCTTGTAGATGACGATGCGGCCGCGCTCCGCCGGTTTCGCCTCGCCGCCGAAATAGGCGCGCATCATCTCCTCGTCCTGCGCGGCATCGAACTTGCCTTCGACGGAGAGGTCGCCAAGATCCCAGAGCGGATCGTTCATTCCTGAATATTCCCAGTCGACGATCCACATCCTGTCACCCGCATCGATAAAATTCTCGCACAGCGGGTCGCAATGACAGGCGACGACGGGCAGCGGGTGGGCCGACAGCGCCGCGCGCACGCCACCGGCCTCGCGCACCACGTCGTGATAGCCGGCGGGCAGGGCGACCTCCTTGGTCGACAGCACCTTCAGATAGTCATCGATCATCGCGAACAGTTCGAAACGGAACGGAAACACCGCACCGGACGAATGCAGCTTGCGGAAGGCCTCTCCCGCACGCGCCGGGCTGCCCGGCCGAACCCTGAATTTTTCCGGCGACATGGTTACGGCGCCGGCGATGAAGCGCGTCACCATCACGCCGGTGCCCGGATCGACATGCAGCACCTCGGGGCTGACGCCTGCCTTAGCCGCTTCGCGCGCCGCCACCGCCTCATTGGCGCGGTTGATATATTCCTCGGTGCCTTTGCCTGGAATGCGCAGGCAGAAGTCCCCGGCCTTGAAAACCAGGTTGGTGAGGCCGCCAAGCCGCTCCAGCGTCCCGTTATAGCCGGCCAGCATGGGAATGGCGGCAAGTTTTGTCCGTGCCTCGTCCATTGTCATGCCCGCTCCCCCGCTGTTATTTGTCGCAGAGACGGTTCCACAAAATTCGTGCTTTGGCTATCATCCGTGCGAGACCAATTTAGGGGCATGGCGGACAGGACGAAAGTGACCGACAGCAAGCATAAGGGCGCGCTTGGCGCTGCCTACGCGGCCAAGCGCCCGGAAGACGTGGCGGCGCTCTATGACCGTTGGTCGCAGACCTACGACAGCGACATGTCGGCCGCCGGCTATCGTCATCCCACCATCTGCCTGGCCTTGCTGGCAAGGCATCTGCCGCGTGGCTCGGCCCCGCTGCTCGATGCCGGGGCCGGCACCGGGCTCATCGGCGAATGGCTGGACATTGCCGGCTATCCCGAGGTCGAGGCGCTCGACATCTCGCAAGGCATGCTGGATCAGGCAGAGCGCAAGGGCGTCTATTCGGCCCTGCATTGCCTTGCGCTTGGCGGGCCGCTGCCCTTTGCCGACAATGCCTATGCCGGGGTGATCTCGGCCGGCGTCTTTACCTCGGGCCATGTCGGTGCCGAAGGGCTGGACGAACTGATCCGCATCTGCCGGCCGGGCGGCGTGATCGTGCTGACGGTCAAGAACACGATCTGGGATCTAGGCTTTAACGCGCGAGTCGCTGAGCTGGAGGCTCAGGGGCTGGTCACCCGCATCGAGGAAACGCGCCCGTACGTCTCGATGCCGGGCGAGGCCGACACGGTGCCCAGCCGCTGCCTCGCCTTGCGTGTGAACTGATCAGGCTTTGATCCTGTTCCCGGCCGGATCATACATCGGCTCGAGATGGATCTTTGCCGGCGTGCGCTGCATCGCCACGACCAGCTCATAGCGGCCCGAGGCGAGAAAATCGTCGCTCACGCCGTCGGCATTGCGCACATAGCCGTAGCCGATGTTCTTCTCCACGGTGTAGCCATAGCCGCCGCTGCTGAGATAGCCGACCGGCTCGCCATTGCGCAGGATCGTCTCGCGCCCGACGAGCACGATGTCCTGATCGTCGACCGTGAAGCCGGCGAAACGCTTCTTCAATGGCCCGCCAGTGATTTTCTCCAAGGCGCGCCGCCCTACGAAATCCGTGTTCTTGCGAAGCTTCACCGCCCAGCCGAGGCCGGCTTCCAGCGGCGTGTCGTTGGGGGTGATATCGGAGCCCCAGGCGCGATAGCCCTTTTCCAGTCGCAGCGATTCCAGGGCCCGGTAGCCGACCGGGCGGATATCATGTTGCTTGCCTGCCGACATCAACGTGTCGAAGATCTCGCCGGTTGCGGAGATCGGCACGTGCAGCTCCCAGCCGAGTTCCCCGACATAGGTGACGCGCAACGCCCGCACGGTGTGGCCGGCAACGACAATCTCGCGGGCATGGCCGAATGGGAAACCGCTGTTGGAAATGTCGGCATCGGTCACGCCGGCCAGCACTTCGCGGGCGCGCGGTCCCATCAGCGACAGCGTGCCGAAATCCTCGGTGACGTCGGTGAGCGTGATGTCGAGCTCCTTTTCGACATGGTCGCTGATCCAGGACAGGTCATGGGTGCGGAAGCCCGTGCCGGTAACGATATAGAACCTGTCCTCGCCGAACCGCGACACGGTGAGATCGGCCTCTATGCCGCCGCGCGTGTTGAGAAGCTGCGTATAGGTCAGCCGGCCGGCCGGCTTGTTGACGTCGTTGGCGCAGATCCAGTCCAGCGCCTTCGGCGCGTCGGGCCCGGTCAGCTCGTATTTGGCGAAGGACGACTGGTCGAAGATGCCGACCTTCTCGCGCACATGGCGATGTTCGTCGCCGACGGCTGAAAACCAATTCTGCCGGCCCATGGAATAGACGTCACGCGGCTCGACGCCTTCGGGGGCGAACCAGTTCGGCCGCTCCCAGCCGAGCTTCGAACCGAACACGGCGCGATGCTGTTTCAGCCTGTTGTACAGCGGCGAAACGATGCGCGGCCTGCCGGAAAGATACTCCTCATGCGGAAAGCCGATCGTGTAGTGCTTGCCATAGGCTTCCAGCGTGCGCTCGCGGACCCAGTGCCGGTCGCGGTGCAGGCTGGAAAAGCGCCTGATGTCGACGACCCACAGATCGAACGGCGCCTCGCCATCGACCACCCATTGCGCCAGCACCCAGCCGGCGCCGCCGCCCGAAGCGATGCCGAAGGCGTTGAAGCCGGCGCCGACGAACATGTTGGCGCATTCGGGCGCCACGCCGAGGATGAAATTGCCGTCCGGCGTGAAACTCTCGGCCCCGTTGATCATCTGCTTGACGCCGACGGTTTCCAGCGCCGGCACGCGCGCGATCGCCTGGCTCATGTGCTGTTCGAAATGATCATAGTCGTCGTCGAACAGCCGGAACTCCCAGTCATTGGGCACGTCGCCTCCGGGGAGATCTGTCGTCCAGGCCTGCGGGTTTGGCTCATAGCCGCCCATCACCAGCCCGCCGACCTCTTCCTTGAAATAGGTGCGCCGGTCCGGGTCGCGGATGGTCGGGACATCGGTCGCCAGCCCGTCGATCTTCTCGGTGACGATAAACTGGTGCTTCACCGGCTGCAGCGGCACGTTGATGCCGGCCATGGCGCCAACCTGCCGTGCCCATTGTCCTGCGCAGTTCACCACCTTGTCGCAGGCGATGTCGCCCATGTTGGTCTTCACCGCAATGATGCGGCCGCCTTTGATCTCGAAGCCGGTGACGCGCACTTCCTCGTAAAGCCTTGCGCCATGCATGCGCGCGCCCTTGGCCAGCGACTGGGTGACGTCGGATGGGCTCGCCTGACCGTCGGTCGGCAGCCAGGAAGCGCCGACGAGATCGCCGGTTTCCATCAGCGGCCACATGTTCTTGACCTCTGCCGGCGACAGCAACTCCATGTCCATGCCAAAGCTCTTCGCTGTCGTCGCCAGCCTCTCGTACTCGGTCCAGCGGTCGGCATTGGTGGCAAGGCGCAGGCACCCGCTCATCTTCCAGCCGGTGGCAAGGCCGGTCTCGGCCTCCAGGCCCTTGTAGAGGTTGACCGAATATTTGAGCACGCGGGTGATCGAGGCCGACGAGCGCAGCTGCCCGACCAGGCCGGCGGCGTGCCAGGTCGAGCCCGAGGTCAGCTTGCCCTGTTCGAGCAGCACCACATCTGCCTTGTGGTCGCGGGCCAGATGGTAGGCCGTCGAGCAGCCGATAATGCCGCCGCCGATGACGACGATCGCTGCCTGGGTTGGCAAGGTCATGAATTCAGGTCCCGTATTTTGTCCGGTAGTTTTCCAGCGCGGCATCGAGCCGCGTCAGGTTCTCTTCCGTGTAGGCGACGTAGTCGATGCCGGGCACGTCGAGGTAGAGTTCCGAAACCATGCTCCACATCGCCTCGCGCAGCAGCGAGGCGCATTGCATGGCTGCATGCGAGCGGCGGATCGCCTCGTCCGGCTCCTTCATGAAATAAGCGGTCAGGAAGGCGAAGGATTCCTCGTCGCTCATGCCGGCGTTCGAGGCGACGCCGGCAAGGTCGAACATCGCGGTATTGAAGCCGGCATATTCGAAGTCGATCAGCCATAGCCTGCTGCCGTCGTCGAGAATATTCGCCGGCAAAAGATCATTGTGGCCGAACACGATCGGCAGCAGTTTCTGGGCGCGTTCGAGCTCGTCGGCCAGCATCAGCAGACGCGGCAGGTCGCTCGCCTTGCGGCTGCCGGCGTCCTCCAGCGTGCGCGCATAGTCGCGGATGACGTGGAACACCCAGAACATGAAGCCGGCACCGGAGACGTGGTTGGGCATCTCACGGTGGAAGCCGCGCATCAGGGCGGCGACACGGCCGAGATTGGCGCGCACGTCCTCAGCCAGACAGGTCTTGGCGCCGAGATACTCCGTCACGAGAATGCCGGGTTCGGCATGGCGGACCGCCGGCGCGAAACCGGCGGCATGCGCGGCGCGTGCGGTCATCACCTCACGCTCGCGAAAGACGTGGTGGAAGGGATAGTCCCTGCCGAAACGCACGACATGCCTCCCGGCCGCGTCCTTAACCCGATAATTGGCATTGCTCAGCCCGCCGGGCAGCGGCTCGATCTCGACGCTGCCTGTCCAGCAAGGCAGGGCGCGGATGCGGTCCTCGGCCGTCATGAATTCGCCCTTCGTCCGGCAAGGCGCCGACGGGGCGGCACCACCGTGGCGACCCGCCGTTTGTCCGGACGCTCGTTCTGGCAAAGACCTCGCCGGCGCGGCATTCGGGATCGGTATCCCGCGCCGCACCGACGAGCCCCACGTGCCGGGCTCTTCGAGGCCGGCATCCGCCCCCGCGGATGAGAAAATTCTTCCAGTCGCCCTCGCGTCAGGCAGTTTCCAGACCTTGGGGCACACAAATTCGGATCAGGCTCCGCTATCGCTTTTCCGTGGCAGTGCGAGCCTGACACGGCATCAGTGTCACGCCGGGTAAGCCACGTTGTCAACGAGATTCTGTGGCTTTTTCTGCTTTCCTGCCCGTATTCTTTCGAGATTCCTTGTAATATGCGGCAGATTTGCCATAGAAGCGGTCACTGCATCATGGCGCGACTGGAAATGACCCGATGAGCCATTCCAAGCGGCACGGCGAAATCCTGCGGTTTCTGCAGGAGGAAGGCACCGTCACCATCGCCAGCCTGGCCGACCGGCTAGGCGTCTCGCTGGAAACCGTTCGCCGCGACGTCAAGCCCCTCACCAGCGACGGCTCGCTCCTGAAGATGCATGGCGCCGTCGGCCTGCCGTCGACGATCGGCGAAGCGCCGTTCGAACGGCGCATGCGAGAGAACGCCGAGGCCAAGCGCCTCATCGCCCGCATGGTCGCCGCCACCATCCGCGACGGCGAATCGATCATGCTCGACACGGGAACGACCACCTCGTTCCTGGCGCGTGAACTGCTCGGCCATCGGCGGCTGACGGTCGTCACCAACTCATCCGACATCGCCCGCACGCTGGCCACCGTCAACGGCAACAAGGTCTACATGGCCGGCGGTGAGCTGCGCAGCGATTCCGGCGCCGCCTTCGGCGCCTCGGCCATCGACTTCGTCAGCCGCTTCTCGGTCAGCCATGCGGTGATCTCGACGGGTGCCGTCGATGCGGTGACGGGTGTCATGGATTACGATCTCGACGAGGCCGAGTTCGCCCGCATGGTGCTGTCGCGCGGCCAGCGTTCGCTCGTCGTCACCGATCATTCCAAGTTCGGGCGCCAGGGCCTGGTCCAGGTCTGCGGCTTCGATGGCTTTTCCGAGCTCGCCACCGACCGGCCGCCGCCGCGCGACATCGCTGCTGGCCTGGCGCAGGCCGGCGCGCGGCTCAGCGTCGCGGGCAACGCAGCCTGAGCTAACCGAATACCAGCGACTGGTGTGCGCATATGCCGGCGAAGGCGCCGCCCGATACGGCGAAGGCGATGTTGTGCATCGCGCGTGACGCGTCCCCGGCGGCGTAGACGCCGGGAACCGTCGTCTGCTGCCTGTCATCGATTGATATCACCGGGCCAAGGGGACCGTCCGTGAAGCCGCAACCGAGCTGTTCGGCCACCGGGCTCGCCATTGTATTGCGCGGCGCGGTGAATATCGCGCGAACCCCCGCCTTTCGGCCGCCGTCGAGGATCACCGTCAAGCCGCCCGCGCCATCCTCCCGCAGTTCGGCGACCGCAGCGGGTTCGAACCTCACATTCTTGCCTTCCAGGACAGACATCTGTTCGGCATCGGGCTCGATCAGGCGATTGCCGAACAGCGTGACGTCGCCCCAGTCGGCGATCAACTGCGCCTGATGCAGGGACATGGGCCCGGTCGCCAGCACGCCAAGCGGCCCGCCGGAAACCTCGTAGCCGTGGCAATAGGGGCAGTGCAGCACGGTCTTGCCCCACTGCTCGGCAAGCCCGGGAACTTCCGGCAGGATGTCGCGCACGCCGGTGGCCAGAACCAGCCGCGCGGCGCCAAAGGTCTCGCCGCCCTCTGTGCTGATTTCGAAGTCGCTGCTGCTATTGGCGACCGCCTTGTCCGCACGTCCCTTGACAAGGCGAGCCGTCGGATAGGCTAGCAACTGCCGTCTTGCCTCCTCCAGGATGGCGCCTGGCGTGCGCCCGTCTTGGCCGAGGAAGCCGTGCGAATGCGCGGCGAACCGATTTCGGGGCTGGCCGGCGTCGATCACCAGGACGTTGCGCCGGGCCCGGGCCGCCTGGATGGCGGCGGACAAGCCGGCAAAGCTGCCGCCGACGACGGCAAGATCATACTGCATGGCTGGAGACTCCGATGAGGTCGTAACGGCGGCGGAAGTCGGCGGTCAGGTCGGCCAGCGTGATACGGCTGAGCTTCTCCGCCAGCAGCTTCTCCGCCGCGATCCGAAAATCGTCGAGGACGGCGATGACGGCCTGCTCGACAAGGCAGCCGGGGCTCTCCGGCTCGGTGCCGAACTGCAGCAGCGTCTCGCCAAGCGCGGCGCTGATTTCGGCCAGCGAGATCTCGTCGGGCGGGCGCCCGAGCAGCCAGCCGCCGCCATGTCCGCGTGAAGAGGTGACGATGCCGGCATCCCGCAACCCCGCGATGGTGCGGCGCACCACGACCGGATTGGTATGGATGAAGGTGGCAAGCTGCTCCGAGGTCAGCGCCCGCTCGGGCTTCTCGGCCATGTGGACCAGAATGTGCAAGGTGGAAGACAGCCGGCTGTTGCGTTTCATGTAACTTATTTAGTTACAATTCTGGGGGCCGTCAAGTTGCCGATCCGTTTCCACTTCCCAGTGTCGTCCCCGCCGTGTTTAGTCCGGCCATGGCTTTCACCATCCGCCAGTTGCAGTTCTTCATCGCCGTCGCCGAGCAGGGCACGGTGTCGGGTGCCGCGCAGAACCTCTCCATTTCGCAATCCTCGGTCACCGAAGCGATCAAGGAGCTCGAAGGCGATCTCGGCGTCGAATTGTTCGACCGCCATCCGCGCGGCCTCAACATCACCCACAAGGGCCACCAGTTCCTGCGTCATGCCACCAAGATCCTGGCCGATGTGTCCGATGCGCGCCGCGCCTTCCTCGGCGAGCAGGCGACAGCGGGCGGCCGGCTGCAGCTCGGCGTCACCTCGCTGGTCGCCGGCTATGTGCTGTCGGACCTGCTTTCCCGCTACCGTCGTGCCTATCCCGGCGTCGAGGTCTCGGCAATCGAGGACAATGGCGACTATCTCGAGCATCTGCTGATCGGCGGCAAGCTGGACATCGCCGTGATGGTCACGTCCAATCTGCGCGACCGAACCGCGCTGCAATCGGAAATCCTTGAAGTCTCGGCTTACCGCCTGTGGCTGCCGCTCGGGCATCCGCTCGCCGGCGCCGACATCATCGGCATCGGCGACATCGCTTCGGAGCCGCTGATCATGCTGACCGTCGACGAGATCGAGGAGAACACCGGCAAGTTGCTGACGGCAATCGGCGCCAAGCCGCATGTCGCCTTCCGCACCCGTTCGGTCGAAGCGGTGCGCAGCCTCGTCGCCACCGGCGCGGGCGTGGCGCTGCTGCCCGACCTCGTCTACCGGCCGTGGTCGCTGGAAGGCGACCGCATCGAGTCGCGCGACGTCTCCGGTGCCCTACCCGTCGTCCAGGTCGGGATGGTCTGGCGCCGCGGCTCCGGCCTGCCGCAGGCTGCGCGCGATTTCATCGGTCTGGCGCAGTCGCAGCGCATGGTTCGCCAGCGCCCCGACAAGAACGGCCGCTAATCTATCGGAAAAACCGATATCCCCCTTCTGATAAATGAATTTGCGAAACCGGGATTTTCACAGCAACTTCGCTTCAGGGAACAAAGCCGCCGCCGAAGCGCGGGCCTATCAATGGGAGATCGAAGATGAATTCATTCCTGAAGTCATGCACTGCATTGACGGTCGCGCTGACCTTCTCCGGCCAGGCCATCGCTCAGGTCACGGAACTCGGCAAGGGTGAAGGCGAGGTCAATATCGTCGCCTGGCCGGGCTATATCGAGCGTGGCGAGACCGACAAGGGCTATGACTGGGTCACCGCCTTCGAGAAGGAAAGCGGCTGCAAGGTCAACGTCAAGACCGCCAACACGTCGGACGAGATGGTCTCGCTGATGAACGAGGGCGGCTTCGACCTCGTCACCGCTTCGGGCGATGCATCGCTGCGCCTCGTTGCCGGCAAGCGCGTGCAGCCGATCAATACCGATCTCATCCCGAGTTGGAAGACGGTCGACGACCGCATCAAGGACGCCCCCTGGTTCACCGTCGACAAGGTTCATTATGGGGTCCCCTACCAGTGGGGGCCGAACGTCCTGATGTACAATACCGATGTCTTCAAGGAAGCGCCCAAGAGCTGGAACATCGTCTTCGAGGAGATGAAGCTGCCGGACGGCAAATCAAACAAGGGCCGCGTCCAGGCCTATGACGGCCCGATCCACATCGCCGATGCCGCCAACTACCTGATGTTCCACAAGCCGGAGCTCGGCATCAAGGACCCCTACGAGTTGAACGAGGACCAATACAAGGCCGCGCTCGAGTTGCTGCGCGTCCAGCGCACGCTGGTCGGCCGCTACTGGCACGACGCCGCCATCCAGGTCGACGATTTCCAGAACGAAGGCGTGGTTGCCTCCGGTTCGTGGCCATACCAGGTCAACACGCTGGTCGCCGCCAAGAAGCCGGTCGCCTCGACCGTGCCGGAGGAAGGCGTGACCGGCTGGGCCGACACCACCATGATGGAGGCCGACGCGGCACATCCGAACTGCGCCTATATGTGGCTCGAACACTCGCTTTCGCCCAAGGTGCAGGGCGACGTCTCGGCCTGGTTCGGCTCGCTGCCGGTCGTCCCCGCCGCCTGCAAGGGCAACGAGCTGCTGACCGACGAAGGCTGCAAGACCAACGGCTACGAAAATTTCGACAAGATCAAGTTCTGGAAGACGCCGGTGACCAAATGCGCCACCCAGAACGACCAGTGCGTGCCCTATTACCGCTGGGTGTCGGACTATATCGGCGTCATCGGCGGGCGGTGACCTAGCCTTACTTTGCCGAAGCCGGCGCCGCCCCTCACCCTTACCCTCTCCCCGTGAAGAACGGGGAGAGGGTATCGCCAGCGTTGGCGCGCGTCCCTTCCCCTGTCCTTCACGGGGAGAAGGTGCCGGCAGGCGGATGAGGGGCGGCGCCGCCTGAGATCGATGAGCCCGGCAGATCAGGACACTCCATGACCTCAGCCGTTTCCTTTCAAAAAGTCTCGCGCCATTTCGGCAGCGTGCGCGCCGTCGACACGGTCGACCTCGAAATCGTACCTGGCGAGTTCTTCGCCATGCTCGGGCCGTCCGGTTCCGGCAAGACGACCTGCCTGCGCCTCATTGCCGGTTTCGAGCAGCCGACGGCGGGTTCGATCTCGATCTTCGGCGAGCGCGCCGAGGGCGTTCCGCCTTATCGCCGCAACGTCAACACTGTCTTCCAGGACTATGCGCTGTTCCCGCATCTCAATGTGCTCGACAATGTCGCCTACGGATTGATGGTCAAGGGCGTCGGCAAGGCCGGGCGGCACAAGGCAGCGGAAGAGGCGCTGTCGCTGGTCAGGCTGCCCGGCTACGGCGCCCGCCGCCCCGGCCAGCTTTCCGGCGGCCAGCGCCAGCGCGTCGCGCTGGCCCGCGCATTGGTCAACCAGCCCAAGGTGCTGCTGCTCGACGAGCCGCTCGGCGCGCTCGACCTCAAACTGCGCGAGAACATGCAGGAAGAACTGAAGTCGCTGCAAAAGGCGCTCGGCATAACCTTCGTCTTCGTCACTCACGATCAGGGCGAGGCGCTGTCGATGGCCGATCGCGTCGCCGTCTTCAACGACGGCAGGATCATGCAGATCGGCACGCCGGAAGATATCTACCAGCGGCCGAGCACTCGCTTCGTCGCTGATTTCGTCGGTTCCTCCAACGTGCTGCCGCCGGATTTCGTCCAGCGTTATTGCGGCCAGCGCGGCTGGGGCAGCCTGCGCCCCGAATCCATCCGCGTCGGCCGCGCGGCGAGCGGCGAGGGCGTCGCCGCGCGCCTCGTCTCAACTAACTATCTCGGGGCGACCACCAGGCTGGCGCTCGATGCCGACGGTCTGAAATTGCACGCCATCGTGCCTGCCGGTACGGCCTTGCCTGGGGAAGGCGAGGCGGTGGTGCTCACCTTCAACCGCGAGAGCCTGCATTTGATGGACGAGCCGGTGTGATGAAGGCTTGCGCGAAGCACCCCCCTCTGTCCTGCCGGACATCTCCCCCTCAAGGGGGGAGATTGGCTGCCCTTTCGGGTTTCGCCAATTTCCAACGTCGCAGAATTGGCGAGGCCGAGAAATTGCCAATCTCCCCCCGTGAGGGGGAGATGTCCGGCAGGACAGAGGGGGGCGACGCAGAACGCGGCCTCTCATATAATTCTCTTCAGCACACGGCGGCCCCATGACCATTGCCGCGCTCACCCCCAGCCCAGCCCCTGCCATCCTGCCCGGCAGCGGCGGCATACGCGGCGCGCTCTCCGACCTCTTCTGGCGCAGGCCGCAACTGCTCCTTCTGCTTATGCTGCTGCCGCCGGTCCTGTGGCTCGGCATCGTCTATATCGGCTCGTTGTTCGCTCTTTTGGCGCAGAGCTTTTTCTCGATCGACGAGTTCTCCGGCCTCATCAATCGTGAGTTCACGTTGAAGACCTATGGCGACCTGTTGCAGGCCGCCAATCTCGACATCATCCTGCGCACGGTGACGATGGCAGCCCTGGTGACCCTGGTCTCGGCCGTCGTCGCTTTCCCCATCGCCTACTACGCGGCGCGCTATGCGCGCGGCCGCTGGAAGGCGCTGTTCTATCTCGGCGTCATGCTGCCGCTGTGGTCGAGCTACCTGGTCAAGATCTACGCCTGGAAACTGATCCTGGCCAAGGAAGGCATTCTCACCTGGCTGCTCGCCAAGCTGAACCTGTTGTGGCTGCTTGACGCCTGGCTGTCGCTGCCGGTCGTCGGCGGCAACTCGCTGTCGGTGTCGTTCACCGGCACCTTTATCGTTTTCGTCTATGTCTGGCTGCCCTTCATGATCCTGCCGGTGCAGGCAGCCCTCGAGCGCGTGCCCGGCAATCTGGTCGAAGCCTCTTCCGACCTTGGCGCGTCGCCCGGCCAGACTTTTCGCAATGTGCTGTTCCCGCTGGCGCTGCCCGGCATCGTCGCCGGCTCGATCTTCACCTTTTCGCTGACATTGGGCGACTACATCATCCCGCAGATCATCGGCACGTCGCGCCTGTTCATCGGCCAGGCCGTTTATTCGCAGCAAGGCACGGCCGGCAACATCCCGCTCGCCGCCGCCTTCACGGTCGTGCCCATCGTCATCATGGGCTTCTATCTCTGGGGCGCCAAGCGCATGGGGGCCTTCGATGCGCTCTGACCGTGCCCAATCGGCTCCGCTTGGCCTGAAGATCGCCGCCGCTTGCGGGTTGCTGTTCCTGCATCTGCCGATCCTGCTGATCTTCGTCTATGCCTTCACGACGGAGGAGAAGAGCTTCGTCTGGCCGCCGCCGGGGCTCACCACGCAGTGGTTCGCCGTCACCTGGAACCGGCCGGACGTGTGGCAAGCGCTGTCGCTCTCGGTGCGCGTCGCCGCCATCTCGACGGCCATCGCGCTGGTTCTCGGCACGCTGTGCGCCGCCGCGGTGTCACGGACGAAATTCTTCGGCCGTGAAACCATTTCGCTGCTGGTCATCCTGCCGATCGCGCTGCCCGGCATCATCACCGGCATTGCGCTGCGTTCGGCTTTCGCGCTGGCCGACATTCCGTTCTCGTTCTGGACGATCGTGCTCGGCCACGCCACCTTCTGCGTGGTTGTCGTCTACAACAATGCCGTTGCCCGCTTCCGCCGCACCTCGGGCTCGATGATCGAGGCCTCGATGGATCTCGGCGCGGATGGTTTCCAGACCTTCCGGCATATCGTGTTGCCCAACATCGCCACGGCGCTGCTTGCCGGCGGCATGCTGGCCTTCGCGCTGTCGTTCGACGAGGTCATCGTCACCACCTTCACCGCCGGCCAGCAGCAGACGATGCCGATCTGGATGCTTGAAGAACTGATCCGCCCGCGCCAGCGCCCGGTCACCAATGTCGTGGCGATGGTGGTGGTGCTGGTGACGCTGCTGCCGATCCTCGCCGCCTACTACCTGACCCGCGACGGCGACCAGATCGCCGGCAGCGGGAAATGAAAACAGCGAATAGGGAATAGCGGGTAGCACTATTCGCATTCGCTCCTCTTCAAGGAGAACCCAATGGACACCCAGATGCTGATCGGCTCGAAGTTCGAGAAAGGCACCGAGACCGAGGAGTCGGTCCTCAATCCGAAGACCGGGGCGACCATTCTCAATCTCCCCGAGGCGAGCCCGGCGCAGATCGAGGCGGCGGTGACGGCTGCCGGGAAGGCGTTCACGGCTTGGTCGCGTACCACGCCCGCGCAGCGCTCGGGCTATCTCCTTAAGATCGCCGACCGCATAGAGGCCGAAGCCAGGGAATTCGCGGCGCTCGAGGCGCTGAACTGCGGCAAGCCGATCAATGCCGTGCTCAATGATGAAATCCCGGCGATCGTCGACTGCTACCGTTTCTTCGCCGGCGCCGTCCGCTCCATGCCAGGCCAGGTAGCCGGCGAATACCTGCCGGGCCACACCTCGATGGTCCGGCGCGATCCGATCGGCATCGTCGCTTCCATCGCGCCGTGGAATTACCCGTTGATGATGATGGCCTGGAAGCTGGCGCCGGCGATCGGCGGCGGCAATACGGTCGTCTTCAAACCGTCGGAACAGACGCCGCTGACGGCGCTGAAACTGGCGAAGATCCTGGCCGAAATCCTGCCCGAAGGGGTCGTCAATGTCGTGCTCGGACGCGGCGACAGCGTCGGCAATACGCTGATCAACCATCCCAAGGTCAACATGATCTCGATCACCGGCGATGTCGCCACCGGCAAGAAGGTGCTGCAGGCGGCCGCCAAGTCGGTCAAGCGCACGCATCTGGAACTCGGCGGCAAGGCCCCGGTCATCGTCTTCGATGATGCCGACCTCGGCGCCGTGGTCAATGGCCTGCGCGCTTTCGGCTACTACAATGCCGGCCAGGACTGCACCGCCGCCTGCCGCATCTATGCCGGCAAGAAGGTCTACGACAAGCTCGTCGCCGATCTCTCCTCGGCCGTGTCGACCATCAAGTACAATCTGCCGGACGATGCCGAGAACGAGATCGGCCCGCTGATCTCGCGCCGCCAACGCGACCGTGTCTCGAGCTTCGTCGAGCGCGCCTCGGAATTGAAGCACATCGAGATCACCACCGGCGGCAAGCCGGGCGAGGGCACCGGCTTCTACTACCAGCCGACCGTCGTCGCCGGCGCCTTGCAGGAGGACGAGATCGTGCGCCGCGAAGTCTTCGGCCCGGTGGTCTCGGTCACCCGTTTCACGGAAGTCGACGAGGCGGTGAACTGGGCCAATGACAGCGATTATGGGCTGGCATCGTCGGTGTGGACCAGGGACGTCTCGCGCGCCATGGCGACGGCCGCTCGCCTGCAATATGGCTGCACCTGGATCAACACCCACTTCATGCTGACCAACGAGATGCCGCATGGCGGGCTGAAGCAGTCCGGTTACGGCAAGGACATGTCGCTCTACGCGCTGGAGGATTATACCGCCGTGCGCCATGTGATGGTGGCGCACGGGTAATCTGTCTCCTTCCGGCAAAGGCAGATCTTATATGGCTGTGGCCGGCGCCGGCGACCCCGCTTGAGAGGGTCGTCAGCGCCATTCCACTTCGCGATTGCGCTGCATTTGACAGGCACGGCCGCCGAACGGCATCAGCGGCGAGACCCCGGCACTACGCGGCCGTCCGGCCCGGCATCGCCGATGTCGCAGGCTTGATGTTCAGGTTGACCCGGAAGACATTGGATGGGTCGTAGGTTCGCTTAACCTGGCTCAGCCGCTCGTAATTTCCGCCATAGCTCGCCTGCAAGCGCGCGTCTCCTTCATCGTCCATCATGAAGTTCACGTAGCCGCCCTCGCCATTATGGGGATGGACGCTCGCCCAGTAATTCCGTGCCCACGCGGTCAGGTCGGCGGCTTTGCCGGGATCGGGGTCGATGGCGGCGATGACCATCGACCAGCTTGCGTCGCGCGCGTTCCAGGCGGTCTCGTCCTTGCCGACGCGGCGGACGGCGCCGTCAATCGGGTATAGATGCATAAGCGACAATTCGCTGGGCGCCTGGGCGGCCTGTGCGATATGGGTCGCGATCGCTTCGTCGGGAAGCGACTTGACGAAATCGCCCTTCCAGTACCATTGCAGGCCTTTCGGAAGGAGCGGGTCGAATAGCGACTGCATCGCCGGGAACGGCATTACGCCCATCCAGTTGAACATTGGCGGCGGCAAGGTGTCCAGCAGCGGCGCCATGGCCTTGCGCCCGTCCTCCTCCGTGCCGTTGTAGCACGAGATGATGGCACAGGCGCGCTTGCCCCAATGCTCGCGCGGGAAAGGATCGCTCGAAGGGACGGATTTGAGGCCGACGAAAGCGCCGAGGTCTTCCGGCGCTTCCGGCAGGTAGTCGCGATAGGTACGCATGACCGCCGACGCGTGCCTGGCGTCCCAGAACACCGGACCGCCGAAGATCATGTTCACCGGATGAGCCTGGAACAGGAAGCTGGTTACCACGCCAAAATTGCCGCCGCCGCCCCGGAGCGCCCAGAACAGGTCGGGATTCTCGCTTTTGCTGGCCTTCGCCATGCTGCCATCGGCCAGCACCAGATCGGCCTCGATCAGATTATCGATGGTGAGGCCGTATTTGCGCGTGAGATAGCCGGTTCCTCCACCGAGGGTAAGGCCGGCGACGCCCGTGGTCGAAACGATGCCGAACGGAACGGCGAGCGCGAAAGGATGGGTGGCGTGGTCCACGTCGCCCGAAGTGCAGCCGGGCGCGACCCTCACGGTGCGGGTTTTCGGGTCGACATGGACGCCTTTCATCATCGACAGGTCGATGACGAGACCGTTGTCGCAAATCCCCAATCCCGCGCCGTTGTGGCCGCCGCTGCGCACGGCGATGAGGAGGTCGTTTATGCGCGCGAACCTTACAGCGGTGATCACGTCGGCGACATCGACGCAGCGTGCAATCAGCGCCGGACTCTTGTCGATCATGCCGTTGTAGACCTTGCGGGCCTCCTCATAGCCGGCTTCGCCGCGCAGGATCAGCTCTCCGCGCAAGCCTTCACGCAGTTTTGCATAGGTTTCGTCGGTCATCGGTTTCCTCCCTGATCGCGCCCGCGCCATATGGTTTCGACGCGACGATTTATCTTGTGGCTTTGCTTGTGCCGTCCATCCGTCGGGTGCGCAGGATGGTGCAGGAGAGCACATTGCACCGATCCGGCTCCTCGCTGCTTCGCCCGAAAGGGCCAGTGGGGAAATGGCCCGGGAGAGCCATAGCGGGCAGGCGGAAGCCGTCATGGTAGCGAAAGCGCGTCGCGTCGAAAGGGACCGATGCGGCGCGCTTCAGATCGTTGTTCTATGGGCACCTTTGGGCGACATGCATTATTCGACGATGCGGAAAATCTGCCAGAGGCTGGTGCCCGACACGACGTAAGGCTCGATCTCCTTGCCCCATTTGGCATGCGCGTCGATCTTGCCGATCCTGGCGAAGAACTCTTCCAACTGGGCCAGGCTTTCGACCTGGTGGTGAGATTCGACCGTCGCCTCCCGCGCGCCGATCGAACCCGTCATGATCTGGAACTTCAGGTCGGCGACGCCGACCTGCGAACCGATCTCGGATTCCCATTTCCGCAAGAGGTCGAGCACGGTCTGCTTGTGTCCGAACCTGGCGTCGATCTGCCATCTGGCGCTGAACATGTTTTCCTCCTCCGAAGATGCGGCTGATGCCGCTTACTCGTCCCAGGCCTGCACGACGGTCTGCCGTGCAATCCGCCCGCCCTTGAGTTCCAGCATCGCCGCACAGAACACCTTGGTCCCGTCCGGGTAGGCGCAGGCTTGGGTGAAGGCGAGATTGTCGCCATCGGCAATGGTGGTATCGACCTTGTGGGTCATTGCCCGGCTGCAGATGTCGTCCCAGAATGTGCTGATCGCCGCTCGGCCGCGGATCTCGCGCGGCTTGCTCGGCGGATTATTGCGGTCGACGACCCGCAACACCGCATCGTCGGCGTAAAAGCTCGACAGCATCTGTCCGTCGCGCCCTTCGATGGCTTTCTTGATTGCCGCGCCGTCAACGGTCTGTGTCTTGGTCAGCATTTCGTCCTCCATGGGCCCGTCTTCCCGATCGGGCGGTTGATGAGCAAAGTGCTGCCCGGCGATCATCGCCGTGCAGCGATAGTGTCACTGCGACTTGGCCTTCACGGCCGCGAACACGTCGTCGGTCTGCTTCTTGAAGGCTGTGAGGTCGACCTGGCTGCCGTTGAGCATCGTCGACCAGTGGCGAACGATCGCCGCCATCGCCACCGCTTCCTTGATCTCCTCGTCGGTCGCGCCGTTGAGCTTGGCGGCCTCGGTGTGGAAGTAGACGCAGTACTGGCAAGGAATCTGCGAGGCGACGGCAAGCCCCATGAGTTCCTTGGTCTTGCCGTCGAGTGCGGTCTTGGGGTTGAGCTGCATCGACTTTATCTCGGCCCAGGCACCGGCGACCGCCACGTCAGGCAAAGTCCTGAACATGTCCGGTATGGAGCCGAGCGTGGCCTCTATGTCCTTGTATGCTGCCGTCGCCGAGGCATCCTCGGCCCGCGCCGGAGCCAGGGCCAGCAAGGCGCCGACGCCGGCCGCGATGACGAGCAATCTGGTCTTGCGACTTGATTTCACCATTTCATCCTCCCTTCGCAGTACCGTCACGGCGATATCGCCTGGCCTGCATGGGAAGAATTGATAATCCCCGACGCCATCGGCCGCTTCGCCCGAAAGCGCCATGGCCTTTATGGCCCGTGCGGGCCAGGGTTCCGTGCCGAAAACGCGGCCGCCGCCGCCCGCGACGGCAGGTCGAGCTTGAGCAATATGTTGGCGACGTGACGCTTGACCGTATGCTCGCTGAGGTTGAGCTCGGCGGCGATCGCGGCATTGCTTTTGCCGTCGGCGATCAGGCTCACCACCTCGCTTTCGCGCGCCGTCAGCGCGGCCGGTTCGGCAGGCCTGGGCTTGGATCGGCAGGCGGGTTCCAGATGCTGCTCGGACGTCGCAAGAACAAACGCCAACGGCTCGTCCAACTCGTCGAGCGCAATGCGTCCGCCATCGATGAAGTGTAGGCCGGAGCCGGTCGCCAGGTCGGAAACCAGCCGCGACGCCAGGATCTCGCCGCGGCTGGCATGGGCCGCAAGTTGTATGGTCACGCGTGCAGTCAAGCCGACCGGCGGTCCGCGCATCTCGATCTCGCCGACATGCACGCCCTGTGCACTGGCCACACCGATCTCCTGCGCCGCTTCGCGCAATGCCGCCGCGCAGCGTATGGCGCGCGCCGGACCGTCGAAGCGCGAGATCATCAGCTCGCCATGCGTGCCTGCGACACGTCCGCCATGGCGCCCCACCAGCAATCGCCAGGTCTCCTGGAATCGCTGGCTGCGCTCGCTCCACATGCGGTCGCCGAGGCGCGCCGTATCGTAGATGCGCGTCACCAGCAATGCGGCGAGCACGCGCTCGCTGTCGGCCACGGCCGGCTCGCCGGTCAGGAATTCCTCGATTAGGTCGGCGACCCGGTCGACGTCACCGGTCCATACCGGGTGGTCGCGCCCGGGGATTTCGACAAGCCGGGCGTTCGGGATCTTCCGGGCGAGAAAGCGGCTGGCATCGGGATCGACGCGCGCGTCGTTGCGGCGGTGGATCAGCAGCGTCGGCGCGCTGATCGCCGAGAGTATGCCGCGCACGTCTATGCCGGCATTCATGCGCGCCAGCGCCGCCGCCGCCGTTGGACTTGCCGACAGCCGCTCGAACCGCGACCACCAGGCGGCAAAGTGACTGTCTTCGACGCGGCCGGGCGCAAAATGCGGCAAGGTGGCGCCTGTGCCCCAGGCGGTTTCCGTCGTCGCGATGAATGCGTCCAGCCGTTCCGGCGGCATCACCCATCGGTGGAAATGGGCATAGCCGCCATAGAGCGCCAGGGCGCGCGTCCGCTCCGGATACGTGGCGGCGAACAGCATGGCCATCGGAGCGCCTTCCGAGGCGCCGAGCAGGGCCGCGCGGCCGCTGCCGGCCGCGTCCATCACCGCACGCACGTCGTCCATGCGCGTTTCGAGGCTGGGGAGATGGTTGGCATCGACGCGGTCGGACAGGCCGGTGCCGCGCTTGTCGAACAGGATCAGCCTTGAGAAGGCGGAAAGCCGTTTCAGCAGCCTGCTATAGCCTTCATCCTCCCAATGCAGGTCGAGATTGGAGATGAAGCCCGGCACGAAGACGAGATCGAACGCGCCTTGGCCGACCACCTGATAGGCGATCCGCACATCGCCGCTACGGGCGTATCGGGTCTCGATCGGCCTCACGAGTTGTTCCGCCCGGCCTGGCGATTTCGGATCGCTGACCATAGCAGAGCTGCGTCGCGTGCGGCAGCTTAAACTTTAGCGGAAGGAAATATAAGCGGACGCGAACCAATGGCTATTTTTGCGAGGCGGCTACGTCGCCTGGGGGAAGCTTGAGCCCGAGCTTCAGATCGGCCTCGGCGGGCGAGACCGGCTGCTTGATCCTGGTCGAGGCAGCCACGACGAGTTCATCGAAGCCGTCGCCGCCGCTGTCCAGCATCTCGAAGAACTGACGCCGCATCCTCGGCTCCCAGAATTTGTTGATATGCTCGGCCACCCCGGCCACGCCTTCTTCGCGCGGCCTGGAGTGGAAAAAGGCCGCGATCTGGTTGGCCATCCGCACCAGCTTCTCGCTGGTGCTCATGATGTGGTCTTCGTCATGCGACATGTTTGGCAACTCCGCGAACCACCCGGTCCGGATGGGTGAAAATATCGAAATCGTCGCCGCGAACCAAGGCCACCAGCGTCATGCCGGCCTGTTCGGCGGTGCGGACGGCGAGCGCGGTCGGCGCAGAGACGGCAATGATGAAGGGCGAGCCGATCGTCGCCGTCTTCTGCACCATCTCGACGGAGACGCGCGACGTCACCACTACCGCGCCGGTCGCGCCGTCGATGCCGGCCTTGGCCAATGCACCGGCCAGCTTGTCCAGTGCGTTGTGACGGCCGACATCCTCGCGCGCAATGACGGTGCCCTTGCCGGGGATATAGAAGCCGGCGGCGTGCACCGCGCCCGTCTCGCTGTGCAGCGGCTGCATCCTGGAGAGAAGCTTGACGGAACGGACGATGTCGCCGGCATCAAGCGTAAGTTTAGACGCACCAACCGAATCGACCGCGCGCATCGCTTCCTCGATGGATTCGATGCCGCAGAGCCCGCAGCCAACCGGTCCGGCGAGCCTGCGCCGCCGCGCCTCGAAGCGCGTGTTGGCCTGGTCCTTCAGTCGAATCTGGATGTCGATGCCGGCGCCTAGATCCTCGACCTCGATCGCCTCGATCTCTTCGGGTGAAGCGATGATGCCTTCGGTCAGCGAGAAACCGAGCGCGAAATCCTTCAAATCGGCCGGGCTCGCCATCATCACCGCGTGCGCCGTGCCGGCAAAGGAGAACGCCACCGGCGTTTCTTCCGGCACCATGCGGCGGGCCGCTGCCGTGCCGCTGGCGCGGCGAGCGAGACGGGACATTTCGGTGATGGCGAGGCGTTTGCGGGTCACGAGACGCACCCCTCAAGCCTTTCCTCATCCCGGTCGATCGGGGAAGGGGTATCGAGTGAAGCTCGACGCAATGGTGGTCGATCAACCATCAAGATTGAAGCTCTTATTGTCGAATGTCTCGTCCAAGTCTACTCCGCCGCTTCCAGCGGGGCGATGCGGCGGCTGTTGCGCGCTTGCTCGTCATAGTCGCGTTGCCATTCCGATGGTCCGTTGGAGGCACCGACCTGCACCGCCGTCACCTTATATTCCGGACAGTTGGTCGCCCAGTCCGAAAAGTCCGTGGTGATGACGTTGGCCTGTGTGTCGGGATGGTGGAAGGTCGTATAGACCACGCCCGGTGACACCCTGTCGGTGATCTGCGCGCGCAGCGTCGTCTCGCCGGAGCGGCTGGTCAGCCGCACCCAGTCGCCGTCGCGCAGGCCACGGTTCTCGGCGTCGTGCGGATGGATCTCCAGCCGGTCCTCGGAGTGCCACATGATATTGTCGGTGCGCCGCGTTTGCGCGCCGACATTGTACTGCGACAGGATCCGGCCGGTGGTCAAAAGCAGCGGGAAGCGCGGCCCGGTTCGCTCGTCCGTCGCCACATATTCGGTGCGGATGAACTTGCCCTTGCCGCGCACGAAGCCGTCGACATGCATGATGGGGGTGCCGAGTGGCGCCTTCTCATTGCAGGGCCACTGCACCGACCCGACGCGGTCGAGCAACTCGAACGAGACGCCGGCGAAGCTCGGCGTCGTCTTGGCGATCTCGTCCATGATCTCGGACGGATGCATATAGTTCCAGTCGAGCCCGATGGCGCGGGCAAGCTCCTGCGTCGCTTCCCAGTCGGCGTAGCGCGCCTTCGGCTCCAGCACCTTGCGCACCATGTTGATGCGGCGCTCGGCATTGGTGAAGGTGCCGTCCTTCTCGAGGAAGGTCGAGCCCGGCAGGAACACATGCGCGTAGTTCGCCGTCTCGTTGAGGAAGAGATCGTGCACGACCACGCATTCCATCGCGGCCAGGCCGGCGGCGACATGCTTGGTGTCAGGATCGGACTGCAGGATGTCCTCGCCCTGGATGTAGATGCCCTTGAAGGAGCCGTCGACGGCTGCATCCAGCATGTTGGGGATGCGCAGCCCCGGTTCGTCGTCCAGCTTCACGCCCCACAGGCTTTCATAGATGTCGCGCACCGCGTCGCCCGAGACATGGCGATAGCCTGGCAGTTCGTGCGGGAAGGAGCCCATGTCGCACGAGCCCTGCACGTTGTTCTGGCCGCGCAGCGGGTTCACGCCGACGCCCGGGCGACCGATATTGCCGGTGGCCATGGCGAGATTGGCAATCGCCATCACCGTGGTCGAGCCCTGGCTGTGCTCGGTGACGCCGAGGCCGTAGTAGATCGCCCCGTTGCCGCCCTTGGCGTAGAGACGTGCCGCACCGCGGATCAGTTCGGGATCGACGCCGGACAGCTTGCCGACGGTTTCGGGGCTGTTCTCCGGCAGGGCGACGAAGGACGCCCAGTCCTGGAATTCCGTCCAGTCACAGCGCTCGCGGATGAAGGCCTCGTCGAACAGGCCTTCGGTGACGATGACATGTGCCAGCGCCGTCAGCACGGCGACATTGGTGCCGGGCTTCAGCGGCAGGTGGTAGTCGGCTTCGACATGCGCCGACTTGACCATCTCGGTGCGGCGCGGGTCGAGCACGATCAGCTTGGCGCCCTGGCGCAGCCGCTTCTTCAGCCGCGAGGCGAAAACCGGGTGTGCGGAAGCCGGATTGGCGCCGATGATGACGGCGACGTCGGTGAATTCGACGGAATCGAAATCCTGCGTGCCGGCCGAGGTGCCGTAGGTCTGGCCGAGCCCGTAGCCGGTCGGCGAATGGCAGACGCGCGCGCAGGTATCGACATTGTTGTTGCGGAAGCCTTGGCGCACCAGCTTCTGGACCAGATAGGTCTCCTCATTGGTGCAGCGCGACGAGGTGATGCCGCCGATCGCCGTGCGTCCATACTGGTACTGGATGCGGCGGAACTCCTTGGCCGTGTGGGCGATCGCCTCCTCCCAACTCACTTCGCGCCAGGGATCGCTCACCTTCTCGCGGATCATCGGCGACAGGATGCGGTCCTTGTGGGTGGCATAGCCATAGGCGAAGCGGCCCTTCACGCAGGAATGGCCGTGATTGGCCTTGCCCTCCTTGTAGGGCATCATGCGGATGACCTCGTCATCCTTCACTTCGGCCTTGAACGAGCAGCCGACGCCGCAATAGGCGCAGGTGGTGACGGCCGAGCGTTCCGGCAGGCCCTTGGCGAGCACTGTCTTCTCACGCAGCGCATCGGTCGGGCAGGCCTGCACGCAGGCGCCGCAGGACACGCATTCGGAAGCAATGAAATCCTCGTGCATGCCGGCGACCATGCGCGATTCGAAGCCGCGGCCCTCGATCGTCAGCGCGAAGGTGCCCTGCACCTCTTCGCAGGCCCGCACGCAACGCGAACAGACGATGCATTGCGCCGGATCATAGGTGAAATACGGGTTGGATTCGTCACGCGCGATGTAGTCGACGGCCAGCGAGCCGTGGCCGGGCGCGACGCCATCCTCCTTGACGTGATTGCGGCCTTCGACGCCGTAGCGATTCTCGGAAAGGCCGACCGACTTCGCCACCGCGTCGAACTCGCTGGCGCCGGTGCCGGCCTTCTCGTTCCAGCCCACCGGATGGTCGGAGACATAGAGCTCCATGACGCCGCGGCGAATGGCATCGAGCCGCTCCGACTGCGTGCGCACCACCATGCCTTCGCCGACGGGCGTCGTGCAGGACGCCGGCGTGCCGCCGCGGCCATCGATCTCGACCAGGCAGACGCGGCAGGAGCCGAAGGAGTCCAGCATGTCCGTGGCGCACAGCTTCGGGATCTCGACCCCGCTTTCCATCGCGGCGCGCATGATCGACGTGCCTTCCGGCACGCTGATGCTGCGGCCGTCGACGGTCAGCGTGATCCGCTTCTCAGCTTTCGATTGCGGAGTTCCGTAGTCGATCTCTTCGATGAGCGTCGGGAAGTCGGCCTTGATGTTCATCTGCCAGGTCCTATTCAGCAGCCACGCGCGCCGGCGCGGGCTTGAAATCCTCGGGGAAATGCGTGATCGAGCTCATCACCGGGTAGGGCGTGAAGCCGCCCAGCGCGCAGAGCGATCCGAACTTCATCGTGTTGCAGAGATCGGTGACCAGGGCGAGGTTCTTCTCCGGCTCGATGCCGGCGGCGAGCCTGTCGATGGTCTCCACCCCGCGCGTCGAGCCGATGCGGCAGGGCGTGCATTTGCCGCAGCTTTCGATGGCGCAGAACTCCATGGCGAAGCGCGCCTGTTTCAGCATGTCGGCGGTGTCGTCGAACACGGTGATGCCGGCATGGCCGATCAGTCCATCGCGCTTGGCGAATTCCTCATAGTCGAACGGCGTGTCGAACAAAGCGCGCGGAAAATAGGCGCCGAGTGGACCGCCGACCTGCACCGCCTTGACCGGCCGGCCGGTGGCCGTGCCGCCGCCGATATCGTCGATGATTTCGCCCAGCGTCATGCCGAAAGCCGCCTCGAACAGGCCACCGCGCTTGACGTTGCCGGCGATCTGGATCGGGATCGTGCCGCGCGAGCGGCCCATGCCGAAATCCTTGTAGTAGGCGGCGCCCTTGTCCATGATGACAGGCACCGAAGCCAGCGAGATGACGTTGTTGATCACCGTAGGCTTGCCGAAAAGGCCTTGGATTGCCGGCAGCGGCGGCTTGGCGCGCACCACGCCGCGCTTGCCTTCCAGGCTGTTCAGAAGCGAGGTCTCCTCGCCGCAGACATAGGCGCCGCCGCCGACGCGGATCTCCATGTCGAAGGCGCTGAGCGAACCGAGCACGTTGACGCCGAGCACCCCGGCCTTGCGGGCGACCTCGACGGCCTTGTTCATGACCGCCACCGCATGCGGATATTCCGAGCGGATGTAGACGAAGCCCTTGGTCGCGCCGGTGGCGATGCCGGCGATCGCCATGCCTTCGATCAGCACGAAGGGATCGCCCTCCATGATCATGCGGTCGGCGAAGGTGGCGCTGTCGCCCTCGTCGGCGTTGCAGACGATGTATTTGCGCTCGGATGTCGTATCGAGCACCGTCTTCCATTTGATACCGGTCGGGAAGCCGGCGCCGCCGCGGCCGCGCAGGCCGGACTCCGTAACCTGGCTGACGATCTCGGCCGGCGCCATGGCCACCGCGTTCTGCAGGCCCTTCAGCCCGCCAAGCGACTTATAGGCGTCGAGTGACAGCGGGTCGTTGATGCCGCAGCGCGCGAAGGTCAGACGGGTCTGCTTGGCCAGGAACGGGATCTTGTCCGGCGCGCCCAGCCAGCGCTTGTGATGGCCGCCGGTGAGAAAGCCGCTGTCGAACAAGCTCTTGACGTCGGAAGGCTTCACCGGCCCGTAGGCGACGCGGCCGTTTGCTGTGGCGACCTCGACCATAGGCTCTAGGAAATAGGCGCCGCGCGATCCATTGCGGACGATCTTGGCCTCAACGCCGCGCTCGGCGAGTTCAGCACGAACAGCCTTGGCGACCCTTTCGGCACCGAGCGCCAGCGCGCCGGAATCGCCGGGAATGTAGATGCGCGGGATCATGAGCGCACCTCCGCGACGATCTCTTCGATCTTCTCGTTGTCGAGCCGCCCGATCACCTCGCCATCGAGCATCGCCGAGGGCGAGCAGGCGCACAGTCCCAAGCAATAAACCGGCTCCAGGGTCACCGAACCGTCTTTCGCCGTCTCGTGGAAATCAATGCCGAGCAATTGCTTGATCCTGGCGGCCACCGCATCGGAACCCATCGACTGGCAAGCTTCGGCCTGGCAGAGCTTGAGCACATGCCGGCCTGCCGGGCGGGCGCGGAAATCGTGATAGAAGGTGACGACGCCGTGCACCTCTGCTCTGGAAAGGTTCAGTCCGTCGGCAATGACCGGGAGTGCTGCCTGCGGCACATGGCCGAACTCTTCCTGAATGTTATGGAGGATCGGCAGCAGCGGACCTTCGAGGTCTTTCATATCCTGGATGATCGCGGCCGTGCGCGATGCGATCTCGGTACTTGCAGGCTGCATCGTCACGCAGCGCCCTCCCTGGTCGGTGGCTTTATCGCTAAGTCTTTACAAAATCAGGAGAAACCCCTGAAATCAATAAAGCGGATCCGTCGCTTGATAGAAATTTTCTATCGAATTCCAGCACCTGCATTTCCTAACCTAGCGGGGGGCACGGAAATCGTCTGCAAGCGCCATCGCCTCGTCCAGCAGCGCCGAAACCAGCGGCGTGTGCGGTTCGCGCAACGCGGCCACCAGCCCGACCGTGTGGCTGGCGTCCGGCTCGACGATCGGGATAGCCCTGATAGGTTCGGAAAAGCCGAACGTTTCCGTGAGGTTGAGCGGCATGATCGAGGACCATTTGCCCGTGCGGATATGCGAGAACAGCACGATCATCGAATTGGATTCCAGCGTCGGCCGGACCTCGACACCGGCCTCGGCCAGGTGCTGGTCGATGATGCGGCGGTTCTGCATGTCCGGGGTTAGCAGGCAGAGCGGCAGGTGGCTGATCTCGGCCCATGTCACCTTGTCGCGGTCGGAATAGGGGTTTCCGATGGCGGTGATCAGCTGATAGCGCTCATCGTAGAGTGGTACGCTGGTCACTCGTCCGAGCGGTTCGTTGTCGAGATAGGTGATGCCGGCGTCTATATCGAAATTGCCGAGCAGCGACAGCACTTCGATCGAGGTCCGGGACAGTACCGAGAAGGTGACGCCGGGGTGTTTTTCGCGGAATGGCGTCGTCAGCCGCGCCACCATGGCGAGCGCGGTGGGAATGGCGGCGATGCGGATACGTCCCGACAAGCCGTGCCGCGCCGCCCGCATCTCCTCGCGCATGGTTCTGGTATCGCCGACGATGCGGCGCGCCCACACCAGCACCTGCTTGCCCTCCGGGGTCAGGCCCTGGAAGCGCGAGCCGCGCAGGACCAGCATCACGCCCAGCTGACCCTCAAGTTGCTTGATGCCGGCCGACAAGGTGGGCTGGGTGACGCCGCACACTTCGGCAGCCCGCCCGAAATGCTCTTCCTTGGCCAGCGCGATGAAAAATTCCAGCTTGTCGATCATATCTGAAGCTAACCGCCGCCGCCGCACCGCGCCAGAGGGCTGCCGGCCACTGCGATGTAGATCGCCCCAAGCCGATGCTTGATCGCAGAAACCTATCGGTCGACGAGATTGAGGATGTTACCGTCCGGATCCTTGAACCAGGCGACCTTCATGCCGTGACCGACATGGATGTCGCCTTCCAGTGTCAGGCCGGGCATCTCGTAGTGTTCGAAGGCAACGCCCTTCGATTTCAGCCCGCTGACGACGGTGTCGATCTCATCGCCGACCGTCCACGTCACCGCCGTCGCCTTGTTGGTTCCGGCGAACTGAGAGCGATAGACGTTGATCGTGGTGTCGCCGCTTTTGTACACGATCAGTTCGCCACCCTCGTCATGCACCTGTTTCAGGCCGAGCGTCCCCTCATAGAAAGCCTTTGCCTTCGCCAGGTCTTTCACCGCGAGGTTGGCCGTCGCGTTGCTGTTTGCAAGCATGATCGTTTCTCCTTCGCTGCTTGTCGTCCCCGGCGTCTCCTTGGAAATAGGTCGCCCCCGTCGCTTGACGAGCCCCGCTTTGCCGGCGATGGCCGGTAATTGCCGTTCGCGAGCGGTGCTTGCAATTGGCTGCATCCACATCTTTCAGCCGGCTTACTGTTCCCCATGGGCGCATGCGGCGCTATGTGGATGGAACTGGTGCGCCGGGAGGGACGAACATGCTGGGCTGGTTCCGCAAGCTGTTGCCGCGCGAAGATCGCTTCTTCGACCTGTTCGAGCGGCATTCCCGCACGGTGGTCGGCGGCGCGGAGGCCCTGCAGCAGCTCCTCCTGGGCAAGGACATCGAGCATTGGTGCGAAAAGATCGTCGATCTCGAGGACGAAGCCGACCATATCACCGCCGAAGTCCTGCTTGCCGTGCGGCGCTCATTCATCACGCCTTTCGACCGCGGCGATATCAAGGACCTGATCCAGTCGATGGATGACGCCATCGACATGATGCACAAGACCGTCAAGACGGTGCGGCTGTTCGAGAAGAGGGAATTCGATCCGCTGATGCAGGAAATGGGCGCCGTCATTGTCGATGCCGCTAGGCTCGTCGCGGAGGCGATCCCGCTGCTGGCCAAGGTCGGCGCCAACAGTGCGCGCCTGAACGAACTCGCCGAGGAAGTCATGCGTGCCGAAGGCCGAGCCGACGATCTGCATGAGCAGGGCCTGAAGGATCTCTTCAGGCGGCACGGCCGCAGCGATGCGATGGCCTATCTGATCGGCTCGGAGATCTATGGCCAATTGGAGAAGGTGGTCGACCGCTTCGAGGACGTCGCCAACGAGATCAGCGGCATCGTCATCGAGAACGTCTAGGCGATGGAAGTCGCGATCGCCTTTCCCCTGCTGGTCGGCCTCGTCGCCGTCGCGCTGTTCTTCGATTTCCTCAACGGCCTGCACGACGCCGCCAACTCGATCGCCACCATTGTCTCGACCCGGGTGCTGAGACCGCATTACGCGGTGTTCTGGGCGGCCTTCTTCAATTTCATCGCCTTCATGTTCTTTGGCCTTCATGTCGCCGAAACCGTGGGCAAGGGTATCATCGATGCAAGCATCGTCACCCCGGCGGTGATCTTCGCCGCCCTGGTCGGCGCCATCGTCTGGAATATCGTCACCTGGATCGCCGGCATCCCGTCGAGCAGTTCGCATGCGCTGATCGGCGGATTGGTGGGGGCAGGCGTCGCAAAGGCCGGCACGGGTGCCATCGTCTGGGCGGGGCTCGGCAAGACGGTCGCCGCCATCGTCCTGTCGCCGGCGACGGGCTTTGTCCTGGCGCTTCTCCTGATCCTGGTGGTTTCCTGGCTGTTCGTGCGCCAGACGCCGTTCGCCGTCGACAGTACCTTCCGTGTCATGCAGTTCTTTTCCGCCTCCCTCTATTCGCTCGGTCATGGCGGCAACGATGCGCAAAAGACCATGGGCATCATCGCCGTGCTGCTCTATTCCCAAGGCATGCTCGGAACGGATTTCTACGTGCCGCTCTGGGTGGTCCTGACTTGCCAGTCGGCATTGGCGCTGGGCACGCTGTTCGGCGGTTGGCGCATCGTCCACACGATGGGCTCGAAGATCACCAGGCTCAACCCGATGCAGGGATTCTGCGCCGAGACCGGCGGCGCCATCACCCTCTTCGCCGCGACATGGCTCGGTGTTCCGGTTTCGACCACGCACACCATCACCGGCGCCATCATCGGCGTCGGCGCCGCCCGCCGTGTCTCGGCGGTGCGCTGGGGCATAGCCGGCAACATCGTCATCGCATGGGTCGTCACCTTGCCGGCGACGGCGGCGATTTCTGCACTGACCTATCTGGCGGTTCGCCTGGCAGGCTGATGTCGCGGCCTGGCGCTTGGAGCCGCCGGCGATCTGCACTATGTGAGCAGCAGCCGAACGCCAGGGAAGCAACAGCCATGTCCGTCACCAAGGAAACCGTCATCGAGCGCCTGAAAACGGTCAATGGCCCCGATTTCACCGGCAACATCGTCGACCTCGGCATGGTTTCCGAGATTTTCATCGCCGATTCGAAAGTGTTCTTCTCGATCACCGTTCCGGCCGCCAGGGCGCAGGAGATGGAGCCATTGCGCGCCGCGGCCGAGCGTGTCGTGAAAGCTATTCCTGGTGTCGCCGGCGCCGTCGTCGCCTTGACGGCGGAGAAGAAGGGCGGCGGCATGGAGGCGCCTGTCGCGGCGCGCCCGGCGCCACGTCCCGCCCCGCCCGTTGCCGCGCCGCGCCCGGCGCCCCATGCGCCTGCCTCGCACAGCCAGGGCAAGCGCGGCGTGCCCGGCATCGAGGCGATCATCGCGGTTGCGTCCGGCAAGGGCGGTGTCGGCAAGTCGACCACAGCCGTCAATCTGGCCCTCGGCCTCGCCGCCAACGGGCTGAAAGTGGGCGTGCTCGATGCCGACATCTATGGCCCGTCCATGCCAAGGCTGCTCAACATCCGCGGCCGGCCGCAGACCGTCGACGGCAAGATCCTGAAACCGATGCAGAATTACGGTCTCAAGGTGATGTCGATGGGCTTCCTCGTCGACGAGGAAACGCCGATGATCTGGCGCGGGCCGATGGTGATGTCGGCGCTGACGCAGATGCTGCGCGAAGTCGAATGGGGGCCGCTCGACGTGCTCGTCGTCGATATGCCCCCTGGCACCGGTGACGCCCAGCTCACCATGGCCCAGCAGGTGCCGTTGGCCGGCGCGGTCATCGTCTCGACGCCGCAGGATCTGGCCCTGATCGATGCTCGCAAGGGCCTCAACATGTTCAGGAAAGTCGACGTGCCGCTGCTCGGCATCGTCGAGAACATGAGCTATTTCCTCGCCCCCGACACCGGCAAGCGCTACGACATCTTCGGCCATGGCGGCGCACGCCGTGAGGCCGAGCGCCTCGGCGTCACCTTCCTTGGCGAGGTGCCGCTGGAGATGGGCATTCGCGAAAGCTCGGATGAAGGTGCGCCGGTGGTGGCATCGAAGCCCGACAGTGCCGAAGCGAAGATCTATCGCGATATCGCTTCGAAGGTCTGGGACAGGGTCAACGAAGAGCGCGGCGCGGCCGCGGACGCCGTGCCGAGCATCGTCTTCGAGTAATGTCGTCCAGGGGCGCTAACGCTGGATAGACCAGCCTAAGCAGCCCCCACCTTCTCGCCGAAGCTCGAAAAGAACTGTCCCGCCAGTTTCTTCGAGGTCGATTCGATCAGCCGACTGCCGAGCTGGGCGATCTTGCCGCCGACTTCGGCCTTGGCGGCGTATTTGAGCACCGTCGCGTCCGCCCCATCCTCGGTCAGCGTCACGTCGGCGCCGCCCTTGGCGAAGCCGGCGATGCCGCCCTTGCCTTCGCCCTGGATCGTGTAGGCATGCGGGGGATTGAGATTTCTCAGCGTCACCTCGCCGTTGAAGGTCGCCTTGATCGGGCCGATCTTCAGCACCACCGTCGCCGCCATCTCAGTCGGCGACTTCATTTCGAGGCTCTGGCAGCCGGGGATGCTTTCTCTCAGCACCGCCGGATCGTTCAGCGCTTCCCAAACTTTCTGGAGGGGTGCGGCGATGCGCTCCTCGCCCTCGATCACCAAAGCCATCAGAACCTCCCGGACGACCAATGTCGGATTGTTGGTAGCGTGCGGCCCGATTGATGTCTATCGCACCAAAGTCCGGATTCAGATCACGCGTGCCCCTTGCCTGCATCCGCGCGTTGTCATATCGATTTGTCATACAAATACGGAGACCATGATGGCTGGCGCCCCCACAGGAAAGAAAAAGTTTCGCTCGCAGGAGTGGTTCGACAACCCCGACAATCCGGGCATGACGGCACTTTATCTGGAGCGCTACCTGAATTACGGGCTGACGCGCGCCGAACTGATGTCGGGCAAGCCGCTGATCGGCATTGCCCAGACCGGTTCCGACCTGTCGCCTTGCAATCGCCACCACATCGAGCTCGCCAAACGCGTGCGCGAAGGCATCGTCTCGATGGGCGGCATTCCTTTCGAATTCCCGTGCCACCCGATCCAGGAGACCGGCAAGCGCCCGACCGCAGCTCTCGACCGCAACCTTGCCTATCTCAGCCTGGTAGAAGTGCTCTATGGCTATCCGCTTGACGGCGTCGTGCTCACCATCGGCTGCGACAAGACGACGCCGGCGCTGTTGATGGCGGCGGCGACCGTCAACATTCCGGCCATAGCGCTGTCGGTCGGTCCGATGCTTAACGGCTGGCACAAGGGCAAGCGCACCGGTTCGGGCACCATCGTCTGGGAATCGCGCCAGCGCCTGTCGGCCGGCGAGATCGGCTACGACGAGTTCATGGACATCGTCGCCTCCTCGGCGCCGTCCACCGGCTACTGCAACACCATGGGCACCGCCACCACCATGAACTCGCTGGCCGAGGCGCTCGGCATGCAGCTGCCGGGTTCGGCCGCGATTCCGGCTCCTTATCGCGAGCGCGGCCAGATCGCCTACGAGACGGGAAAACGCATCGTCGATATGGTGCACGAGGATTTGAAGCCCTCCGACATCATGACGCGCAAGGCGTTCGAGAACGCCATCGTCGTCAATTCGGCGATCGGCGGCTCCACCAACGCGCCGATCCATCTCAACGCCATCGCCCGCCATCTCGGCGTGCCGCTCGACAATGACGACTGGCAGAAGATCGGCCTCGACGTGCCGCTCATCGTCAATCTCCAGCCGACGGGCGAATATCTGGGCGAGGACTACCATCACGCGGGCGGCGTGCCGGCCGTGGTGGCGGAGCTCATGAAAGCCGGGCTGCTGCCGCATCCGGATGCTCTGACCGCCAACGGCAAGACAATGGGCGACAATTGCCGCGATGCCGTCAACGAGAACCGCGAGGTCATCCGCACTGTCGCCGAGCCGCTGAAGGCCAATGCCGGCTTCATCAATCTCAAGGGCAATCTGTTCGATTCGGCAATCATGAAGACCAGCGGCATCTCGCCCGAATTCCGCGAGCGCTATCTCTCCAACCCGAAGGACCCCGAGGCCTTCGAGGGCAATGCCATGGTCTTCGACGGTCCGGAGGATTACCACGCCCGCATCGACGACCCGGCGCAAGGGATCGACGAGCACACCATCCTGTTCATGCGCGGCGCCGGTCCGGTCGGCTATCCCGGCGGCGCCGAGGTCGTCAACATGCAGCCGCCGGCCTATCTCATCAAGAAGGGCATCCACGCGCTGGCCTGCATCGGCGACGGCCGCCAGTCCGGCACGTCAGGCTCGCCCTCCATCCTCAACGCCTCGCCGGAAGCC
Organism: Mesorhizobium sp. B2-1-3; assembly: GCF_006442495.1. Lineage (NCBI taxonomy): Bacteria > Pseudomonadati > Pseudomonadota > Alphaproteobacteria > Hyphomicrobiales > Phyllobacteriaceae > Mesorhizobium > Mesorhizobium sp. B2-1-3. The sequence goes on along the minus strand of NZ_VFWL01000009.1, from coordinate 110,611 downwards.
GCCATCGGCGGGGGGCTTGCGTTGCTCAAGACAGGCGACCGCGTTCGCATCGACCTGAAAAAGGGCACGGCCAACATTCTCGTCACCGATGACGAGATCACCCGCCGCCGCGCCGAGCTGCAGAACAATGGCGGCTACCATTATCCCGAGCACCAGACACCATGGCAGGAAATCCAGCGCGGTATGGTCGACCAGTTCTCGGGCGGCATGGTGCTGAAACCGGCGGTGAAATACCAGGACGTCGCTCATACGAAGGGCGTGCCCCGGGACAATCACTGATTATTCCCCGGACAATCATCGATCGTTTCAAGCGATAATTGACGGATAGCGATCGCCGATCGGCGGCCTGATCGGCCGCCGGTCGTCTTTCCGTTTCGCGGCCTGCCACAGGCCGGGGACATTGCGTCCTTGACAAGCCTGCCCAACAAATCCACCATCGCTGCAAGGGGTTCATCGCGACGACCCCGTGAGGCGTCAGCCCAACGTTCGCGTCCAGGCTTCTCTTTCAGGAGGTGGACGCCATGCCGTCAACAACCGCTGTCACCGTGCCGCAACTGATCCGTATGGTCGGTTTGCCGGGCGCGCCTGCAATCCTCGATATCCGTACCGAGGACGACTACAACGCCGATCCACGTTTGCTGCCGGCGTCGTACCGGCGCGATTTCAAAACCGTCCAGACTTGGGCAGCCGACTTCGCCGGTGGCCGCGTGGCGGTCGTCTGCCAGCAGGGAAAAAAGCTCTCGCAAGGCGTCGCCGCATGGTTGCGTCATGAAGGGATTGCCGCCGAATCGCTCGAAGGCGGCTTCGAAGCCTGGCGGGACGCCCACGGCCTTCTGGTCCGTGCCGACAGGATGCCGCCTCGTGACGACAAGGGCCGCACCGTCTGGGTGACGCGGGCCCGGCCCAAAGTCGATCGCATTGCCTGCCCCTGGCTGATCCGCCGTTTCGTCGATCCTCAAGCGGTCTTCCTGTTCGTCGACGCCGCGGAAGTGCCCGATGTCGCCGATCGTTTTCAGGCCGTGCCTTTCGACATCGACAATGCGTTCTGGAGCCATCGCGGCGAGCGCTGCACCTTCGACACGATGCTCGAGGAGTTCGGGCTCGAATCCGAAGCGCTCGACCGCCTCGCCGTGATCGTGCGCGCAGCCGACACGGCCAGCCTCGACCTGGTTCCGCAGGCGGCGGGATTTCTCGCCGCCTCGCTTGGCTTGTCGCGCATGTTTCGCGATGACCTGCAACAATTGGATGCCGGCATGCTGCTTTACGACGCGTTCTTCCGCTGGTGCCGCGATGCCACCGACGAAACGCACAATTGGCCGGCCGGGGCGAAGGCGTCATGAGCTCCCTCCTTTCCGAGGAAAGTGCTGACCTCATCGAGGCGCCTGCGGTCCCGAGCTTCCGCGAGGCCACGAAACTCTGGGCGAAGATCGGGTTGCTCAGTTTCGGCGGACCGGCTGGGCAGATCGCGCTCATGCACAGGGAATTGGTCGAGGAAAAGCGCTGGATCGGCGAGCAGCGTTTCCTGCATGCGCTGAACTACTGCATGCTGCTGCCTGGCCCCGAGGCCCAGCAACTCGCCATCTACATCGGCTGGCTGCTGCACAAGACGATCGGCGGTCTTGTCGCCGGCATCCTCTTCGTCGTGCCCGGGGCGGTCGTCATGCTGACCTTGAGCATCCTCTATGCGCTCTATGGCGATGCGCCGCTGGTCGACTCGCTGTTTTTCGGGGTGAAGGCGGCGGTGCTGGCGATCGTGGTCGAGGCCGTGATCCGCATCGGCCGGCGCGCCTTGAAGAACCGGGTTATGGCGGCGATCGCGCTTTGCGCCTTTGTCGGCATCTACGTGCTCAACGTCCCCTTTCCGCTCCTCGTCCTGTTTGCAGGACTGGTGGGATGGGTCGGAAACGGCATCGCGCCGGCCCTGTTTTCTGGCGCCGCGCATGGCAAGGACGAAGCTCCCGACGCCACGGGCGCGGTCGATCTGATGTTCGAGCGCGGCGAACTGGCCCACACCAGGCCGACGCGATGGCACGCGCCGCGCACCATCGCGATCTGGCTGCCGATCTGGCTTGGACCGGTTGTGCTGATCTGGGCCTTCACATCGGCAAACAGCGTCTGGACGCAGATCGGCGGCTTCTTCAGCCTCATGGCGGTCGTCACTTTCGGCGGCGCCTATGCCGTTCTGGCCTATGTCGCGCAAGCGGCCGTCGGTTCTCTTGGCTGGCTTGCGCCAGGCGAAATGGTCGATGGCCTGGGCCTTGCCGAAACCACGCCAGGACCGCTCATCCTGGTCCTGCAGTTCGTCGGCTTCCTTGCAGGCTTGCGCCATTCCGGATCGCCATATCCGTTGTTTGCCGGATCGCTTGGAGCGCTGCTTACGCTGTGGGTTACCTTCACGCCGTGCTTCTTCTGGATATTCCTCGGCGCGCCCTACATCGAGGCGCTGCGCGGCAACAAGGCATTGTCGGCGGCATTGGGCGCGATCACCGCGGCGGTCGTCGGCGTCATCATGAATCTGGCCCTGTGGTTCGCCTTGCACGTCATCTTCCGCGACGTGCGCGCGACGGGGCTCGGAATGGAGATGCCGGTGCTGTCCTCGATCGACTGGCGTGCCGCGCTGCTGTCCTGCGCTACCATGATCGCCATCCTCAAGCTGAAAATCGGCATGCTGCCGACGCTTGCCGGATCGGCCCTGGCGGGTGTCTTATTGCTTGCGGCGAGTGGGTAGCTTCGGCACGGAGGAGACCATGGAAACGGTCAACGTTCGCTATATCGTCAATGACGTCGACAGGGCGATCGCCTTCTACCGCGACCATCTCGGCTTCACGGTCGCCATGCACCCGGCGCCGTCCTTCGCCATGCTTTCCAGGGGCAACCTGCGGCTTCTGCTCAATGCCGCTGGCGGCCCTGGTGGGGCGTCGCAGCCGATGCCCGACGGCAGCGTGCCCGAACCCGGCGGCTGGAACCGCATTCAGATCGAGGTGGAGGATCTCGAAGGCGTGGTTTACAAGCTGAAAACTGCCGGCCAGGCTTTCAGGAACGAAATCGTCAAGGGCATGGGCGGCAGCCAGATATTGCTGCGGGACCCATCCGGCAATCTGGTGGAACTGTTCGAATCGGGGCGCAGATAATGCGTCCCTGTCACGAATAGCCAGCTGACATGGGCAGAAACCACCTGCACGGCATTTGCATTCCGTTGCCAGGCCACTCAATTTGCTGGGAAACAGATTGGACCATGATGGCCAAACGACGCTCTTCCCTCGGTTTCCTCGGCATGTTCGGCCGTTCAAGCGACCTCAGGCAGCTCGATGCCGCATTGCGCGGAGCCGACTTGCATCCCGCCCTTGTGCCGGAGGGCGTAAAGCTCACCATCGTCAACCTGATGAAGGATCACTGGCCCGACGAGCCGCCGCCGCAGGCTTATGCGCAAGTGGCGTGTTTGTTCAGCTATTGTATTGCTGGGCCTGAGGCATTCGAGCGCTCTCATGGCGCGCAGCCGCGGCAGGACGTGGAGCGTCGGATAGAGGCCGCGGTCGATGCCGGAGACAGTTTCGACGCCCAGATCGTGCTGATGGCGCTACACGCCAAGCTGGTCAATACCGAGGTCGTCGAACATTATGGGCTGAGCGCGGATTAACCTATTTTCAAAGGGGGGCGTTCTCAGCCGCCCATGCCGTTGCGCGGCAGCTTGATCATGTCGCCGAAGCGGGCGCGCAGCCTGTCGTCGAGCGGCTTCGGCACATGGCGCGGGAAGCGTTCGGCGAGGATGCGCTTCTTCTCGACGATCGCCCGCTGCAATATGTCGGGTCGGCCCTTCTCGTTCCATTCCTTCGGCGAAAACCGGTCGCCGACGGCGGGGTAGAAATATTCGGTCTGCATCAGCTTCAGCGTCTGCTCGTTGCCGAGATAGTGGCCCGGGCCTTTCAGGCAGACATCAGCAATGGTGTCGATCGACAGCGCGTCGTCCGTCACCTCGATGCCGCGCACGCAGCGCAGGCAATGGCCCAGCATGTCGTTGTCGATGATCAGGCTTTCCAGGCAGAAGCCGAGCAGGGACGCATGCATGCCGGCCGATTCGTAGACCAGGTTGAGGCCGGAAAGGCCGGCCATCACATTGGTAATGCCTTTTTCATAGCCGGACTGGATGTCGGGCAGTTTCGAATCCGTCATGCCTGCGGCCGAACCGCCTGGCAGGTCGTAGAACTGCGCCATCTGCGCGCAGGCCGCGGTCAGCACCGCCTGTTCGGCCGAGCCGCCGGACATGGCGCCGGTGCGCAGATCCGACACGAACGGCCAGGTACCGAAGATCGCCGGATGGCCCGGCTTGATGGTGTTGACATAGACAAGGCCGGCCAGCACTTCGGCCACGGCTTGCACCACCGCACCCGCGATCGCCGCCGGAGCGGTGGCCCCGGCCTGTCCGGCCGAAAGCAGCAGGATCGGGATGCCGCCTTCGACGCAGGCCTCGAGCACGCCGCAGGCGTCCTCGGCGAATTTCATCGGCGGCACGACGAAACAGTTGGAGTTCGACACGAACGGCCGGGCCCGGAAATTCTCCTCGCCACCGGCGATCGCGTAGAGCATTTCGAGCGCCGGTTGCACGTTCTCCCGCACCGTGAAGGACGTGCCGACATGCTTGGACGTGCCCATCACGCAGGCATAGAGCGTGTTGAAGTCCATTTCGAGCGGATCGGGAATGTCGCGCGGCACCATGGGCCGCTGGAAGAAATGGATGTTGTCGAGCCCGTCGACGATGCGCGCGGCATCATAGATGTCCTGCAGCAAGGATTCGCGATACTCGCGCTTCTCGACGTCGACAAGATGCACGGCAGCACCCGCCGTGCCGTAATGCACGCGCTTGCCCTGGATCACCATGTCGTGCTTCGGGTCCTGGCCGTGCAGCGTGAAATGCCGCGCCGCCCGCTTGATCGTGTCGAGCACCAGTGCGCGCGGGAAACGGATACGGCCGTCGTCGCCATGGCTGGCGCCGGCCTTGGTCAGCGCCTCGATGCAGGACGGGATTGCGTTGGCGAAGCCGACCGTCTCCAGCAGGGTCAGCACCGCTTCGTGGATGCGCTCGCAATCAGTGCCGCGCAGGGGGCCATAGCTCCCCCCCTCAAGGCCGGCGCGAACCGGCCTGATGTCGTCGGCGAGCGGCGCCGCCCGCATGGCGCGACGCGCTTCGCGTCCGCCGGAGCGGCGCGAACGCTGGTCGGCCGCTTCCTGCTTTTCGACAGCCACTGACATGGAAGCACTCCACCTTTTCTCGGAAGCAGGGCGGCGGTTGGTCCACCATCGGCTGCTTCGTCCCCTTTAGGCCTCGACTATGCCGCCGGCATTGGCACAGCCTATGAGCCAGCCGGTCCGGTTGCATATGCCAGTGCTAAAGAAGCAGGAGCCGCTGTTGCGCGGCTCCCGGGAGGTGGTCAGGCCCAGGTGATCAGGCGGCGGCCGGCCTGCGGCCCGCGGCGGTTGCAAGTTCGCGGATACCGGGCTCGATATGCTGCAGCGCGATCGAGGAGATGCCCAAGCGCATGAAACGCGAAGGCTTTTCGGTGCGGTCGAAGAAGCGGTCGCCCGGCTCGATGATGACGCTGCGCGAGGCGGCGGCCTCGGCCAGTCCGCGGGAATCGGTGCCGCGCGGTCCCTCCAGCCACAGCGACGTGCCGCCGGCCGAGTCGGTCGAACGCCACTCGGGCAGGAAAGCGGAAATCGCATGGACCAGGCGCTTGCGCCGCTCGTCGAAGGCGCTCGACAGCCGCCGCACCAGCGCTTCGTGGTGGCCGAGCGACAGGAACAGCGCGACCGCGCGCTGGTTGTTGGCCGGCGGATGGCGCAGCATGAAGCGGCGCAGCGCCCTGAGTTCGGCGATTAGTCCAGCCGAGGCCACGATGTAGCCAAGCCGCAGGCCCGGAGCCAGCGTCTTCGACATCGAGCCGACATAGATGACGCGGCCCGAGCGGTCGAGGCTCTTCAAGGCCTGCTGCGGCGCCTCGTCGAGAAGCTGGCTGTCATAGCCGTCCTCGATGATGATCTGGTTGTAGCGGTTGGCGCGCGCCAGAAGGTCCTGCCGGCGTTCCGCCGACAGCGGCACCATGGTCGGGCAATGATGGCTGGGCGTGACGAAGACAAAGCCGGAATCGTTGGGAATCGAAGAGGTTACGATGCCGGACTGGTCGACCGGCACCGGCTGGATGTCGGCGCCGGCGAGCCGGAAGATCGAGCGTGCGTCGGGGTAGCCCGGATCCTCCATCGCCACCTTCGAGCCCTTGGTCATCAAAAGCGTCGCCAGCATGTAGAGCGCGTTCTGGGCGCCCAGCGTGACGATGATCTCGTCGGGGTTGGCGAAGATGCCGCGCCTGGGCAGCAGCCGCGCCTGGATCTGCTCGATCAGCAGCGGATCGTCGCGATCGACCATGTCGGAGGCCCAGTTGCGGATCTCCAGCACGGCAAGCGCCATGCGGTTGCACTCGCGCCACTCGGCGGTCGGGAACAGCGCCGGATCGAACTGGCCATAGACGAAGGGGTAGGACGACTTGATCCAGTTCTCGTGCTTGGCTGGCGGCGGCATGTCGCTGGCCGCGATCTGCCGGCGTGCCTTCCAGTCGATCTCGTTGGCCTGGTCGGGCGCCTTCTGGTGCGGCTTGGCCGGCGTCGCCAAAACGTCGGGATTGACGAAATGGCCGCGCCGCTCGCGCGCCACCAGGAAGCCCTGGTCGACCAGTTGCTGGAAGGCCAGCACCACGGTTCCGCGCGCCACGCCGAGTTTTTCGGCCAATATCCGGCATGACGGAAGCGGCATCGAAGCGGCGATCTGGCGGTCGAGAATAGCGGCCACGATCGCCTGGCGGATCTGTGCCTGCAAAGTCTGGCCGGATTCGGCCGAAATCCGGAACAGGCCGGACCATATGGCCGTGTCGTTGCGCTGTGGCATGGGAAATGTTCCTCGATGGCCAGCTTTTTTCGTTTGGCTGGACCAGTCGAATGTAACGGTGGCACAAGGGGTTGCGCCAATCAATTTTTCTGATCTTTGGGATTTATGCCAGTGATCTTTCGGCCTTCGCATCCCGTGTAACGCAGTGCGTCATCGCCGCGTATTGACCGGACGGAATTCGGCTCAATAGTTTGGCGCGACGACACGCGCCGGAAACATCCGGTCTGCTAAGATAATTTAACAGTCCCAGGAGCCCGCCGGTGGATCAGTCAGCCTTCCAAAAACAGCTTGCCGCCTTGCGCGACCATCGCGCCGCGGCAGCCGGCGAGATGCGCCAGGCCTTCGCCGCCGATCCGCAGCGGTTCAAGACGTTCTCCGCCAGCGACGGCGACCTGTTGCTCGACTGGTCGAAATGCGCCGTCGATGCGCGCACGATGGACCTGCTGGAGAATCTGGCTGACGCCGCCGATCTCGAAGGCCGCCGCGCCGCCATGTTCGCCGGCAAGAAGATCAACGTTACAGAGGGCCGCGCTGTTCTGCACACCGCCCTGCGCAACCTGACCGGCAAGGGCATCGTGCTCGACGGGCAGGATGTGAAGGCGGAGGTCATCGCCGTATTGGACGCGATGGGCGCCTTCGCCGACGCGGTGCGTTCCGGCAAGGCGACAGGCGCCACCGGCAAGAAGATCACCGACATCGTCAATATCGGCATCGGCGGCTCCGATCTCGGCCCGGCCATGGCGACGTTGGCGCTGGCGCCCTATCATGACGGTCCGCGCGCGCACTATGTCTCCAACATCGACGGCGCCCATATCCACGACACGCTGAAGGGTCTTTCCGCCGAGAGCACGCTTTTTATCGTCGCCTCCAAGACCTTCACCACGGTCGAAACGATGACCAATGCGCAGACGGCGCGCGACTGGGTCCAAAAGGCGCTCGGCAAGGAAGCGATCGGCAAGCACTTCGCCGCTGTCTCGACGGCACTCGACCTAGTGGCGAAGTTCGGCATCGAGCCGGACCGCGTCTTCGGCTTCTGGGATTGGGTCGGCGGCCGCTATTCTGTGTGGGGCGCCATCGGCCTTCCCGTGATGATCGCCATTGGTCCACGCGATTTCCGCGCCTTCCTCGATGGCGCGCACGAAATGGACGAACACTTCCGCACAGCGCCGCTGGCCAAAAACCTGCCGGTGCTGCTTGGCCTTGTCGGCTGGTGGCATCGCGTCGTTTGCAAATACCCGGCCCGCGCGGTCATCCCCTATGACCAGCGCCTGTCCAGGCTGCCGGCCTATCTCCAGCAGCTCGACATGGAATCGAACGGCAAGAGCGTCACCCTGGACGGCGGCCCCGTGGCGACGCCGACCGGGCCGCTGGTCTGGGGCGAGCCCGGCACCAATGGCCAGCACGCCTTCTTCCAGCTCCTGCACCAGGGAACCGATTTCATTCCGGTCGAATTCCTCGCCGCGGCGAACGGCCACGAGCCGGAGCTGAAGCACCATCACGACCTGCTGCTCGCCAACTGCCTGGCGCAGTCGGAAGCCTTCATGAGGGGCCGCACGCTGGAGGAAGCGCGCGCGCAGATGCTGTCCAAGGGCATGAAGCCGGCCGATGTCGATCGCATTGCCCCGCACCGCGTCTTCTCCGGCAACCGGCCCTCGGTGACCATTCTTTATCGCAAGCTCGACCCGCGCACGCTCGGCCGCCTGATCGCTCTCTACGAACACCGCGTCTTCGTCGAGGGAACGCTGTTCGACATCAACTCCTTCGACCAGTGGGGCGTCGAGCTCGGCAAGGAACTGGCCACCGGCCTTCTGCCAGTCGTGGAAGGCAAGGAAAGTGCCGCAAAGCGGGATGCCTCGACCGCCGGCCTGGTGGAACACATCCACCAATTGCGTGGTTCGGAGTGACTGAGTTGGCAGACATCAAGGGAATATTGTTCGACAAGGACGGAACGCTTGTCGACTTCAATGCGACCTGGCTCGGGGTTGCCGACTTCATGGCCATGGACGCCTCCGAAGGCGACCGCTGGAAGGCCGACAGGCTGCTTGCGGCCGCGGGCTTCGATTTCGCCAACAGGCGCTTCAAGCCCGACTCCATCTTTGCCTCCGGCACCAATCTCGACGTCGTCGAATTGTGGTTTCCGCGCCTGTCCGATGAAGACCAGATGCTGGCCGTCGCCCGCTTCAACCAGATCACCTCGGTGCAGGGCTCGGCGATGGCGGTGGCTCTGCCGGGCATCGTCGAAACGCTCGGCACCTTGCACGCAAGGTCCTATCGGCTCGGCGTCGCCACCAACGATTCGACCAGCGGCGCGGAAAAAACGCTGGTAACGCTCGGCGTCGCGCAGCTGTTCGACGCCGCCTACGGCTATGACGCGGTGGCCAATCCCAAGCCGGCGCCGGATACGATCCAGGCCTTCTGCGATCTCACCGGCCTGAAGCCGACGCAGGTCGCCATGATCGGCGATAACCGCCACGATCTCGAAATGGCTCGTGCCGGCGGCTGCGGCCTGGCGGTCGGCGTGCTCTCGGGCACCGGCACGCGTGAATCTCTGGCCGGAATTGCCGACGTGATCCTGGATTCGGTTGTCGACCTGCCGGATTTCCTTTCAGCGCGGGTCAAGGAGACGATCTGATCTCGTCGCTAGCGGCGTCTCGGCTTCGAAGGAAAAGACGCCGCTCGGCCTGCTTGCGGCGCCCTTCGCGTCGCCGAAATCCGGCACCTGATATTCGGCGAGCAGCCTGAGCCGCGACAATGGTAGATCGGCGCGGCGCGGGTCGCCGATCAGGACCTCGACGCCAGCGGCAAGGCAGCGGTCGAGGAAGGGGATCATGCGTTGGGTGACATCGGGTCCGTAGAACACGTCGCCAGCCAGCACAAGGTCGACCGCTGGTGGCGGACCGGTGGTAATGTCTTTGCAGATCACCGAGATCGTGACGCCGTTGTCTTTTGCATTGAGACCGAGCGCGGCGACGCCGTTTCGGTCGATCTCGGCGGCGATCACTTCGCGGGCCCCGGCCTTCGCGGCAGCGATGCCGACAATGCCGGAACCGGCACCAAGGTCGAGCACGCGGCGTCCCCCCACGGTCATCGGATGGTCGAGGACATAGCGCGCGAGCACGGTGCCGCCGGCCCATGCGTAGGCCCAGTAGGGCGGTTGTGGCTCCGGTGCATCTTCCGCATCGCCTTCGGGCTCGACGAGCCGTCTCAATCCGCTGCTGGGGTGCGCCGTGTAAAACCGGATTTCTGGAAGCGCAGGCGCAGGGACAAGGCGCATGTTGGCCTTGATGAACTCGGCCGGGTCGAGGCGCTGGCGCCGGTCCGGCGCATCGTCGCCGGCAAGATCGTGGTCCAAGCCGGCTCCTATTCGCGCAATGCGCGCCGCAGGATCTTTCCGACCGGCGTCTTCGGCAGTTCTGTCCTGAATTCGATGTATCTGGGCCGCTTGTAGCCGGTCAGGTTCTCACGGCAATAGGCGGTGATGGCCTCGGCGGTCAGCGCCTGGTCCTTCTTGACGATGAACAGTTTCGGCACTTCGCCCGAATGCTCGTCCGGCACGCCGATTGCCGCCACTTCGAGCACGCCGGGATGCAGCGCCACGACTTCCTCGAGCTCGGTCGGATAGACGTTGAAGCCGGAAACGAGGATCATGTCCTTCTTGCGGTCGACGATCTTGGTGTAGCCGCGCTCGTCCATGAAGCCCATGTCGCCCGACTTGAAGAAGCCGTCCTTGGTCATCACCTTGGCGGTCTCGTCAGGCCGGTTCCAGTAGCCCGCCATCACCTGCGGCCCCTTGATGCAGATTTCGCCGACCTCGCCGAGCGGCAAATTGTTGTCCTCCTCGTCGCGGATGGCGATCTCGGTAGACGGCAGCGGCAGGCCGATCGTGCCGGTGAATTCGCCGGAGCTGAACTTGTTGGCCGTTGCCACGGGCGACGTCTCCGACAGGCCGTAGCCTTCACTGACCGGGCAGCCCGTCAGCGCCTTCCAGCGCTCGGCGACGCCCTTCTGCACCGCCATGCCGCCGCCCAGCGTCAGGAGCAGCGGCTTGAAGTCGAGCTTGCGGAAATCCTCATTGTTGAGCAGCGCGTTGAACAGCGTGTTGAGGCCTGGAAAGATATGGATCGGATACTTGCCCATTTCCTTGACGAAGCCGGGGATGTCGCGCGGGTTGGGGATCAGTATGTTCTGTCCACCCATTTGCATGCCCATCAGCGCATTCACGGTCAGCGCGAAGATATGATAGAGCGGCAGTGCGCAGATGAGGTTGAGATGGGCGGGTTTTGGCTTGACCGTGTAAGCGTCCTGCAGCCACAGCGAATTCTGCGCGACATTGGCCAGCACGTTGCTGTGCAGCAGGATAGCACCCTTCGAGATTCCCGTGGTGCCGCCGGTATATTGCAGGAACGCGATATCGTCGGCCGCCACCTTGGCCGGCTTGAAACCCATGCCGCTGCCCACCTTCAGCGCCGCGTTGAACTTGACATGGCCGGGCAATGACCAGGCCGGCACCATCTTCTTGACGCGGCGCACCACCAGATTGACGATGCTTCCCTTGAGCCCGCCGAGCATGTCGCCCATGGCCGCGACGACGACGTGCTTGACCGACGTCCTGGCGATCACCGCTTGCAAGGTGCTGGCGAAGTTCTCCAGGATGATGATCGCTTGTGCCCCGGAATCCTTGAGCTGGTGTTCCAGCTCGCGCGGCGTGTAGAGAGGGTTGACGTTGACCACCGTGTAGCCGGCGCGCGCCACCGCCATCATCGCCACCGGATATTGCAGCACGTTCGGCATCATCAGGGCGACGCGTGCGCCTTTGGGCAACCCGGTCGATTGCAGGTAGGCGCCGAACGCCGCCGAAAGCCGTTCGAGTTCCGCATAGGTGATCGACTTGCCCATGCAGGTGAAGGCCGGCTGGCCGGCAAATTGCTTGCAGGCGGCAACGAGGAAATCGCCGATGGAGCTGTAGGGCAGGGCGCCGATCTCGGCCGGCATGTTCTTCGGGTAGCTTTCCAGCCAGGGCTTTTCCGGCAAGCCTGCGGCAAGGGCGGTGAGCGCTTTCGGCAATCGCTTGGCGGCCGCCGGTCTCGAGGCCGCCGGTGCCGGCTTGGCCACGGATGCGGCTTGTGCGGCCCCAGTCTTGCTAGTCCGGGTCGCCCCGGTCTTGCTCGCGCCAGTCTTCGTCGTCCCGGCCTTGGTCGAACTGGTCTTTGTCGTCCCGGTTTTAGCAGTTCCGGCCTTCGCCGACGTCTTTGCGGGGACGGCTTTGGCCGCCGGCTTCGCGGCCGGTTTGACAACAGCGTCCGCCTTGCCGGCGGAAGGTTTCCCTGCGACCTTTGCCTTTGTGCTCTTTGCGCCCTTTGCGTTCTTGGCGGAGGGCGTTGGCTGCTTGTCGGCGCCCGCGGCCGGCTTCAGGGTCGCCTTGGCCGTCTTCGGCGGAGCCGTCCTGTTCGATGCTTTTGCCAACCGTCCCTCCCTGTTTTGTTCGCCCCTGCCGCGCTCGCCTCCTGCTAAGAGAGGCGTCCCCCGCTGCCGACGGTGCCTTGTCTATGTATGGCCTCTATCGGCGGGCGTGCAAGCCTTGCCCCAGCGGCAAGCCGTCGAAAGATTTGCCGCCGAAAATCTTTCCCGCCACGGGCGCAGCGGCCCTGCATCGTCCGGCATCCCCGGTCATATGAAAGCGGGCGCGACGTTGATCTCGTAAGATTGGTGATCAATAAAAAAATGCGGTCGTTAATAATGTTGTGAATAGAAAAAAATACTGAATTTTTCCATTTTTTTGCGGAGAGGAGGATTTTTTTCCCGCTTACCATGGGGTAGGCAAACTGGGTGTTCCAAAGCCGGAGAAACGGTGCTTATATGCGCGCTTCGCGAGCCTGATAGAGGGGCTTGGAAAAACATCAGGGAGTGCTCAATGAGGAAGAAACTGACTTTTGCAGCCGCGTTGCTGGCTGCAAGCGTCCTGGGCGGCGTGGCCAACGCAAAAACCTTGGTCTACTGCGCCGAAGCTTCGCCGGAAGGCTTTGACCCGGCGCCCTACACCGCGGGACAGACGTTCGATGCGTCTTCGCGTACGGTCTTCAACCGCCTCGTCGAATTCGATCATGGCAAGACAACGGTCTCGCCGGGCCTGGCCGAAAGCTGGTCCATTTCCGACGATGGCAAGGAATACACGTTCAAGCTTCGCAAGGGTGTGAAGTTCGCCGCTACCGACTATTTCACCCCGACGCGCGACTTCAACGCCGACGACGTGGTGTTCTCGTTCCAGCGTCAGGTCGACAAGAACGGCCCCTGGTTCCAGTACATACCGGGCATTGCCTACCAGTATTACAATGACCAGTTCGGCGACAACATCACCAAGGTCGAGAAGGTCGACGACCTGACGGTGAAGTTCACCCTCAAGGAGCCGGCGATCACTTTGATCCCGACGCTGGGCATGGACTTCGCCTCGATCGTTTCCAAGGAATATGCCGACAAGCTGCAGGCGGACAAGACGCCTGAACTGTTCAACCAGAAGCCGATCGGCACCGGCCCGTTCATCTTCGTCGATTACCAGACCGACGCTGCTATCCGCTACAAGGCCAACCCCGACTATTGGGGCGGCAAGCAGAAGATCGACGACCTTGTCTTCGCCATCACCACCGATCCGGCGGTCCGTGCGCAGAAGCTGAAGGCCGGCGAGTGCAATATCATGTCCTACCCGGCGCCGGCCGACATCGCCGGCCTGCAGGCCGATCCGAACCTGAAGGTCGACGAGCAGGAAGGCCTCAATGTCGGTGCGCTGATGTACAACACCCAGCAGAAGCCGTTCGACGACGTGCGCGTGCGCAAGGCGCTCAACATGGCCATCAACAAGAAGGCTATCATCGACGCGGTCTTCCAGGGCGCCGGCCAGGTGGCCGTCAACCCGATCCCGCCGACCATGTGGTCCTACAACAAGGACGTGAAGGACGATCCGTACGATCCGGATGCGGCCAAGAAGATGCTCGAAGAGGCCGGCGTCAAGGACCTCAAGATGAATGTCTGGGCCATGCCTGTGTCGCGCCCCTACATGCCGAACGCGCGCCGCACCGCCGAGCTGATCCAGGCCGACTTCGCCAAGGTCGGCGTCACCGTCAACATCGTCAGCTACGATTGGGGTGAATACCTCAAGCGCGCTTCGGCGGTCGATCACGACGGCGCCGTCATCGTCGGCTGGACCGGTGACAATGGCGATCCGGACAACTTCCTCGGTGTGCTCTTGAGCTGCGCTTCCGTCGGTTCGAACAACCGCGCGGAATGGTGCAACAAGGACTTCGATGCGCTCATCAACAAGGCCAAGACGGTTTCCGACCAGGCCGAGCGCACCAAGCTCTACGAACAGGCGCAGGTCATCTTCAAGGAACAGGCACCGTGGGCGACGCTCGCACACTCCAAGGTGTTCATGCCGATGCAGAAGACCGTCTCCGGCTTTGCGATGGATCCGCTCGGCATCCATCGCTTCGACGGCGTCGATATCGCCGAATAAGGTTCGCGAAACGGGGCGGCGCCACAGCGCCGTCCCACCTCGCCCGCCATGCTGCGTTATATCCTCGGCAAGCTCGCCCTCATCGTCCCGACCTTCATCGGGATAACCATCCTCGCCTTCGGCTTCGTGCGCATCCTGCCCGGTGATCCGGTGCTGGTGCTCGCGGGCGAACGCGGCCTGTCGCCCGAACGTCACGCTGCGCTGATGCACCAGTTCGGCTTCGACCTGCCGATCTGGCGACAGTACCTGACCTATCTGGCCAATATCCTCAGCGGTGATTTCGGCACCTCGTTTTCCACCAAGACGCCGGTGCTCAAGGATTTCCTGGTGCGGTTCCCGGCAACCGTCGAACTTGCCATCTTCGCCATGATCTTCGCCATCGTCATCGGCGTCGCCTTCGGCATCTTCGCCGCGATCCGCCGCGGCTCCTGGTTCGACCAACTGACCATGGGAACGGCGCTGGCAGGCTATTCCATGCCGATCTTCTGGTGGGGGCTGCTGCTGATCATCGTGTTCTCCGGCATGCTGCACTGGACGCCGGTTTCCGGCCGCATCGACCTTCTCTATTTCTTCAAGCCGGTAACCGGCTTCATGACCATCGATTCCCTGATCTCCGGACAGAAGGGTGCATTCCGCTCGGCCCTGTCGCACCTCGTCCTGCCCACCATCGTGCTCGGCACCATTCCGCTTGCCGTCATCGCCAGGCAGACGCGGTCGGCCATGCTCGAGGTCCTCGGCGAGGACTATGTGCGCACCGCGCGCGCCAAGGGCCTGGCGCCTCGCCGCGTCATCGGGCTGCACGCTTTCCGCAATGCGCTGATCCCGGTCGTCACCACCATTGGCCTGCAGGTCGGCACGCTCCTGACCGGCGCCATCCTGACCGAGAGCATTTTTTCGTGGCCAGGCATCGGCAAATGGATGATCGACGCTATTTCCAAGCGCGACTATTTCACCGTGCAAGGCGGGTTGCTTTTGATCGCGCTCATCGTCATGTCGGTGAACCTCATCGTCGACGTGCTCTATGCCGTCATCAACCCGCGTATCCGGGCGAATTGACATGACCAACGAAGGCCCTGCCACAATCGAAGCCGCGACCGTCGTCAGGCCGCAGGACGCCCGGCTGCAGATGTTCGCCGAGTTCTGGCACTATTTCTCGATCAACAAGGGCGCGGTGATCGGCCTCTTCGTCTTCGCGCTGCTGATCCTGATCGCCGTCTTCGCGCCGCTGCTCGCCCCGCATTCGCCGGACGACCAGTTCCGCGACTTCTTCCTGACGCCGCCGGCCTGGCAGGCGGGCGGCAACGCCCAGTTCCTGCTCGGTACCGACGCCGTCGGCCGCGACATTCTCTCGCGCCTGATCTACGGCTCGCGCTTCTCGCTCGCCATCGGCTTCGTCGTCGTCACCACGGCGCTGATCTCCGGCGTCATCCTCGGCCTGCTCGCCGGCTACTGCCGCGGCTGGGTGGATACGCTCATCATGCGCATCATGGACATCATCCTGGCCTTCCCGTCGCTGCTGCTGGCGCTGGTGCTGGTCGCCGTTCTCGGACCTGGGCTGGTCAACGCCATGATCGCCATTGCCTTCGTGCTGCAGCCGCACTTCGCCCGGCTCACCCGCGCCGCCGTGATGGCGGAGAAGAACCGCGAATATGTCATCTCGGCCAAGGTCGCGGGCGCCAGCCATTTCAGGCTGATGCTGGTCACCATCCTGCCCAACTGCATCGCGCCGCTGATCGTGCAGGCGACGCTGTCCTTCTCCAACGCCATCCTCGAGGCCGCGGCGCTGGGCTTCCTCGGCATGGGCGCGCAGCCGCCGACCCCGGAATGGGGCACGATGCTGGCCGAAGCACGCGAGTTCATCCTGCGCGCCTGGTGGGTGGTGACCTTCCCGGGCCTTGCCATCCTGATCACCGTCTTTGCCATCAACCTGATCGGCGACGGCCTGCGCGACGCGCTCGACCCCAAGCTGAAGAGGTCGTGAGCATGTCCCTGCTCGAGATCAAGAATCTCACCGTTTCCTTCGACACCGCCGCCGGTCCGTTCATGGCCGTGCAGGGCATCGACCTGTCGATCGAGCCGCGCGAAGTGCTGGCGATCGTCGGCGAATCCGGTTCCGGCAAATCGGTGGCGATGCTGGCGGTGATGGGGCTGCTGCCCAACACCGCGACCGTCAAGGCCGACCGCATGGCCTTCGACGGCGTCGATCTGCTGAAGCTCAGCCCGTCCGAGCGGCGCAAGATCGTCGGCAAGGATATCTCCATGATCTTCCAGGAGCCGATCGCCAGCCTCAACCCGTGCTTCACCGTCGGCTTCCAGATCGAGGAGGTGCTGCGCTTCCATATGGGCATGGACCGCGCCCAGCGCCGCGCGCGCGCCATCGAATTGATGAAGCTCGTCGGCATTGCCGATCCGGAAGAACGGCTGAGCTCGTTTCCGCACCAGATGTCGGGCGGCCAGTGCCAGCGCGTCATGATCGCCATCGCCATCGCCTGCAATCCGAAGCTCTTGATCGCGGACGAGCCGACCACCGCGCTCGATGTCACCATCCAGAAGCAGATCCTTGATCTCCTGGTTTCGCTGCAGGCCAAATACGGCATGGGCCTGATCATGATCACCCACAATATGGGCGTGGTGGCCGAGACAGCCGACCGCGTCATCGTTCAGTACAAGGGCCGCAAGATGGAAGAGGCCGACGTGCTGTCGCTGTTCGAGAGCCCGAAAAGCAACTACACGCGCGCGCTGCTGTCGGCGCTGCCGGAGAACGCGGTCGGCGACCGGCTGCCGACCGTTTCCGACATGCTGTTCGAGCCGGCGCCCTCGGCCGCGGGAGCCTCCGCATGAGCACCACCGTCCTCGAAGGCAAGAACATCGTTCGCGACTACCATATCGGCGGCGGCCTGTTCAGCGGGCCGCGCACGGTGCACGCGGTCAAGGGCGTCTCGTTCACCGTGGACAAGGGCAAGACGCTCGCCATCGTCGGCGAAAGCGGCTGCGGCAAGTCCACGCTCGCCCGCATCATCACGCTCATCGATCCGGCGACATCGGGCGAACTGTTCATCGACGGCAACAAGGTCGACATCGCCAGGGGCGGATTGACCAAGGAGATGCGCCGCAAGGTGCAGATCGTCTTCCAGAACCCCTACGGATCGCTCAACCCGCGCCAGAAGATCGGCGACGTGCTGGGCGAGCCGCTGCTGATCAACACCGACAAGACGGCCGCCGAGCGGCGCGACCTCGCCATGAAGATGCTGAAGAAGGTCGGCCTCGGTCACGAGCACTACAACCGCTATCCGCACATGTTCTCGGGCGGCCAGCGCCAGCGCATCGCCATTGCCCGCGCATTGATGCTGAACCCGAGCCTTCTGGTGCTGGACGAGCCGGTCTCGGCGCTCGATCTTTCGGTGCAGGCACAGGTGCTCAACCTGCTCGCCGACCTGCAGGACGAATTCCAGCTGACCTATGTCTTCATCAGCCACGATCTCTCCGTGGTGCGCTACATCGCCGACGACGTGATGGTGATGTATTTCGGCGAGGCGGTCGAATACGGCTCGCGCGACGAGGTCTTTTCAGACCCCAAGCACAGCTACACCAGGACGCTGTTCGCCGCCACGCCGCGCGCCGATGTCGCCAGCATCAAGGCGAGGCTGGCGAAGAAGAAAGCGGCGTGACTCCAATTCGTCATCCTAGGGCGGAGCGCCGCAACGCGGTGCGGAGATCCTAGGATCCATGCCGTTATCTCAGCCGAAAAGCGCTGCGGAGCAGGTTGTGCACCGTGGTAACGCTCGCATATCACGGCATGAATCCTCGGGTCTGCGCCGCGTCGCTCCGCTCCTTGCTCCGCCCGTGGATGACGAAACGGAGGCAGTCACGCCTCCGGTTTCTCTCGCGAAAAGGGTCGAGCGCTACGACAGCTTCGCGATGACAGCCCGCAGCGCTTCACCGAAACGCCTGACTTCCTCGACCGTATTGTAGTGCACCAGCGAGGCGCGGATGGCGCCGCTGTCCATCGACAGGTTGAGGCGCTTCATCAGGCGCGGGGCGTACATGTGGCCGTCGCGAATGCCGATCTGCATCTCGGCCATTTCCTCGACGATCCGCTGCGGCGACAATTTGCCGATGTTGAAACAGAAGGTCGGCACGCGTTCGTTGATCCGGGCCTCCTCGGAAACGCCGTAGATTGTTGCCCCGCAGCTCTTCAGCACAGCCAGCATCTCGCGCGCCAGCACCAGCTCGTAGTCGCGGATGGCGCCCATGCCGGCGACGATGTTTTCGCGCCGCGAGCGGTTGTTGGACGGAGCAAGATTGCGGCCGATGAGCTCGAGATACTGCACGGCCGCATCCATGCCCGACACGTTCTCGTAAATGAAGGTGCCGGCCTCGACCTTGTAGGGCGGCTCGTCGGGGATGAAGTCCTCGCGGAAGGTCGGCAGTCGCTTCAGCGTTTCGAAGCGGCCCCACAGGAAACCCATATGCGGCGAGAAATTCTTGTAGCCGGAACAGACGAGATAGTCGCAATCCCATGCCTGCACGTCGATCAGCCCATGCGGCCCGTAATGCACGCAGTCGAGGAACACTTCGGCGCCGGCGGCGTGGGCAATCCCCGCCACTGAAGCCACGTCGACGATCGAGCCGATGGAATGCGCCGTCACCGTGCAGGCGACAAGCCGGGTGCGTTCTGAAACCAGCGGGCGCAAATCGTCGACATGCAAATTGCCGTCCTCGCGCATGCGCCACCACTTGAACTTGGCGCCGGCGGATTCGAGCGCCAGCCATGTCGCGATGTTGGCGTCGTGGTCCATGTCGGTGACGACGATCTCGTCGCGCTCTCCAAGCATCTGGCCGATGCCGAGGCTGACCAGGCGGATGAACGAGGTGGCGTTCATGCCGAAGCAGATCTCGGATGGGCTGTAGGCATTGATCAGCAGTGCCACGCTTGTCCGCGCATCGGCGACCGATTGGTCAACGGTGACGCTGCGGCCATAGCGGCCGCCGCGCTGCACATTGTGCGATACCAGATGGTTGGTCACCGCATCGAGCACGCTCTGCGGAATCTGCGCGCCGGCGGCGTTGTCCAGGAAGATGAAGTCGCCTGCCCGCTGCAAGGCCGGAAACATCGCCCGGATTCTTTCAACAGGGAATGCGCCGGAAGTGCCGGTCGCATTGGCGGCTTGATGCTTGTTCATGGTCGTCTCCTGCGAAGTGCTCGGTAGAGGGGAAGTTGAAGGCGCGGTCAGCGCGTCTTCTCGGTTTTGAAACGGCCTTCAAGCAGGCTGACGAGGCGAACCATCGGCCACAGGAAGATGAGATAGACCAGGGCTGCGCCGATCAGCGGCGAGGGGTTGGCGTAGAGCGACTGCGCATTGGTCGCTTCTTTCAAAAGTTCCGGCAGCGCCACGGTGGAGGCGAGCGAGGTGTCCTTGAACATCGAGACGCAGTTGCTGGTCATCGGCGGGATGACCACGCGCACCGCCTGCGGCAGCACCACCTTGCGCAAGGTCAAAAGGAACGGCAGGCCGAGCGCCTGCGACGCCTCGAACTGGCCGCGCGGAATGCTTTCGATGCCGGAGCGGAACACTTCCGCCGAATAGGCCGACATGATGATGGCGAAGGCCGTTACGGCGGAAGCCCAGGACGACAGGCGGATGCCGAGGAAGGGCAGCGCATAATAGATCAGGATCAGCACGACCAGCACCGGCAGCGCGCGGAAGATATCGGTGTAGCCGACCGCCAGCCACCGGAGCGGCTTCGGCGCATAAAGCCGCAACAGGCTGATCACCAGGCCGATGGGGATGCCGATGCCGATGCTGAGCAGGCCGAGCAGCAGCGTGTTGAGAAACCCGCGCAGCAGCGCCGGCAGACTGGACGCGATGACGTCGGCGTTGAAGAAGGTATCGAGCAGCGACATGGGAGGCTTTCCCGAACCGTTTGGCGTCCCTTGACGCCGGAGCAGAGGTCCGGAACAGCGAAAGCGGTTTTGCCGCGCCGCGCTGGTTCCGGGAGACTATGTATCAAACGGAACGTGCCGGCCTTTCGAGCCGGCACGTTCTCCTTGGCGGCCGCCGCTCAGGCCTTCGGCACCGGCATTTCCTTGGCGGTCGAGGAATCGGCGGGCGCGTCGCTGCCGAACCACTTCTTGTGGATCGCGGCCAGCGTGCCGTCCTTCTTCATTGCCGTCAGCGCGTCGTTGAGCTTGCCGAGCAGCGGGTGGTCCTTGGTCATCATCAGCCCGTACTGTTCGCCGGTCTTGATGCGTTCCTTGACGGTGAGATCCTTCATCTTGGTGAAGGAGTACTGCATGCCCGGAATGTCGCTGACAGCCGCGTCGATGCGCCCGGCGCTGAGGTCGAGCAAAAGGTTCTGCTGTGTGTCATAGCCCTTAACATCGCTGAGGCCATCGGCCTCCTGATGCGCCTTGACCCAGGTCTCGCCGGTCGAGCCGGACAGCACGCCGACGATCTTGCCCTTGAGGTCGGCCTCGGCCTTGATCGGGCTGTCGGTCTTGGTGGCGATGCCCATGTCGGAATCATAGTAAGGCTGCGTGAACGACTGCGACTTCAGCCGCTCCGGCGTGATGGTGATCGACGAGATGGCGACATCGATGCGCTTCGAGGTGGTGGCGGCGAACAGCGCCTGGAAGCCGAGATCGGCGATGTCGGTGGTCATGCCGACGCGCTTTGCCGCTTCGTTGACGATGTCGACTTCAAAGCCCTCGAAAGTGCCACTCTCGTTCTTGTACTCGAACGGAGGGTTGGTCGGGTAGGCGCCGACATTGAGCACATCGGCGGCATAGGCGGTTGCCGGTCCGGCGGCGATGCCGATGGCGGCCGCGAGAAGGATGAGATTGCGACGGGTCAGGCTCATTGTTGGTCCCTCTGGGGTGTTCCCTCTGGTTGTTGATCGGGCGGGCTGATGCCCGCACGGTTTCTTGCCGCCCCACCTCCCAGCGGGGCGTCAATTCATGCTCGCCGCCATACGGTCGGGCGCTGTCCGGTCGCGGCAGACGCACATGGGCGGGAAGGCAAGGTTGGCGATGCTCTCGGTATGCGGATCGCGGATCTGGCGCGCGCACGCCATCTCACGCATGGCGCGTGTCGGAGGATGACTGGGGGCAGCATGAACGACAAGGACTGAAACCCTTTGATCCCACCCGATGCACCACGATGGATATCCGGCAAGCCCGTCCGGAACGGCAGTCGCCATCGATCGAGGAATGCTTATCCAAACCGCGGCAGTTTTCAAGGCAAAAGTTTTAAGCTTAAAAAGTTGGCGGCGGCGCCTGGCATACCTTTCGATAGCGCTAGCTGCGGCCGCTCCTGCCCAGTTCGGCATCCGCGCTGGCTTTGCCGGCAGCAGCGCCAGCCCCCAGAAACATCGTGTCGCTGGCCAGGATAAAGAAACTGGCGCCGAGTGTCGCCCATTGGGCGACATCTTGCGGCTTCGCGCAGAAGATCCCGGATGTCCTGCCATGCGCGATCGTCGCATCGATGATCCTGCGGATCGCTTGCGCGAGCTTGTCGGCGCCTTTCGGGCCGATCGCATCGATCGATACGGAGAGATCGCCGGGCCCGACGAAGATCACGTCGACACCCTCGACGGCGGCGATCGCCTCGATATTGGCCAGCCCTTCCGATGTCTCGACCTGAACCGCCACGACGATGCTGTCATTGGCCTGAGCGAGATATTCGGAGATGCGGTAGCCATAGCCGGCGGCCCGCCCGGGCCCGACGCCGCGCTCGCCGGTCGGCGGATAACGCGAGGCCTTCACCGCCGCCTGCGCCTGGGCAGCGGTCGAGACGCGTGGGACGAGCACGCCTTGCGCGCCGCTGTCCAATGCCGCGGCGATCGCTTCCGGTGCATGGCCGGGCACGCGCACAATGGCCGGCACGCGATGGATATCGGCCGCGCGCACCATTGTTTCGATCATGTCGCGCGAAATCTGGGCATGTTCCCAATCGATGCAGAGGAAATCGAGACCGGACTGCGCCATCACTTCGACCGCAACGGGATGCGGAATGGCGGCAAAGGAGCCGACGAGGCTTTCCCTGCCGATGCATTTGTTGCGAAACCCGCTCATCGCTCCATCCCTTTGTTGTCGTGCCGGAATTCATATCCGCAAACAGCGGCGAGGCGAAGCTATTTCAGGCTTGAAATATTTTCGCGCGGGCCTAGCGTGTCGATCTCCCGCCGCGAGTTCCGGACATGATCAAAGCGCATCCCCTGCACCGCCCAAACAGACTGAAGCTCGGCGTCTTCTCGACCAATGCCGATGGCGGCCTTGCCATATCGGATGTGCCTGAACGCTGGACGGCAAGCTGGCACGACAATCTGACGGCGGCGCAGATCGCCGACCGCGCGGGGCTGGAATTCCTGCTGCCGATTGCGCGCTGGCGCGGCTTTGGCGGCCGCAACAGGGTGCGCGAATGGTCGTTCGAGACCTTCACCTGGGCGGCGGCGCTCAGTGTGGCCACCCAGCAGATCGGCCTGTTCATGACCGTGCATGTGCCCCTCGTGCATCCGCTGTACGCCGCCAAGGCGCTGGCGACGGTCGATCATATCAGCCAGGGCCGTGCCGGCCTCAACATCGTCTGCGGCTGGAACCCGAAGGAATTCGGCATGTTCGGCACGCCGCTGGTCGAGAAGGGGTATGATCAGGCCGCCGAATGGATCGAAATTTTGGAAAGGCTTTATGCGTCGGCTGAACCTCTCGACTATGAGGGCACTTATTATCGTCTCAAGGAAGCCGTGAGCCGGCCGGCCAGCCTGCAAGTTCCGCGACCGGTGACGATGAACGCGGCTTTCGGCGGTCCGGGCCGCGATTTCGCTGCCGCCAGATGCGACTATCTGTTCACCACCTTTTCCGAGATGGCCGATGCCGGCAAACATGTCGCCGATATCAGCGAGCGGGCCGACAAGGCTGGCCGCGAGGTCGGCGTCTACACCGTGGCGCATGTCGTCTGCCGGCCGACGATGGAGGAGGCGCAGGCCTATTACACGCGCTATGCCGTCGATCTGGCCGACCGTGAGGCGGTCGATGCCCATATGGCCGGCAAGAAGGAGTTCTCGCGGTCGCACGATCCGTATGCCTATGACCGCTACCGCCAGCGTTTCGCCGGCGGCGCCGGCACCTATCCCTTGGTCGGAACGCCCGAAACGATCGCCGCCGATATGGTCGCCATTGCCGGGCATGGCTACCAGGGCATTGCGCTGTCCTTCGTCAACTACACGCAGGAACTCCCCTATTTCTGCGATCACGTGCTGCCGCTGCTGGAGCAGGCCGGCCTTCGCGGAGAATAGTCTGGCCCATGCCTTCCTGATTTCTCATCCTGGGGTCTGCGCCGTATCGCTACGCTCCTTGCTGCACCCAGGATGACGAAGCGACGGCCGATTATTCCGGAATAACCGCGGTGGCCTGGATCTCCACCTTGGCGCGGTCCTCGACCAGCGCCATCACCTGCATCGCGGCCATCGCCGGGAAATGCCGGCCGATCACCTCGCGATAGGCCTCGCCTATACCCCTGAGATTGGCCAGATATTCGCTCTTATCGGTGAAATACCACGTCATTGACGTGATGTGCCGCGGCTCAGCTCCGGCCTCCGCCAGCACCGCGACGATATTTTGAAGCGTCTGCCGCACCTGGCCGACGAAATCGTCGGTCTCGAACTGGCACTGCCCATTCCAGCCGACCTGTCCGCCGACGAAGACAAGCCGCCCGCGAGCCGCTACGCCATTGGAGTAACCGACCGGCTTGGCCCAGCCATCCGGCTGCAGAATCTCGTGCATTTCAAACTCTCCGCAATATCCGCGTTCGAAACAGTCCAAACCTTGACGTGACCGGAGTCAGGCCGCCCCCATCACCTGTCGCGCGATCACCACCTTCTGCACGTCGGAAGCACCCTCATAGATGCGCAGCGCGCGGATCTCGCGATACAGGCTTTCGACGATGTGACCCTTGCGGACGCCGTCGCCGCCATGCAGTTGCACCGCTTTGTCGATCACCTCCTGCGCCTTGTCGGTGGCGAACAGTTTGGCCATCGCCGCCTCGCGCGTTACCCGCGCCGCGCCCATGTCCTTGGTCCAGGCGGCACGGTAGACCAAAAGCGCCGCGGCATCGACGTCGAGCGCCATGTCGGCGATATGGCCCTGCACCATCTGCAGCTCGGTCATTGGCGCGCCGAACAGCTTGCGTTCGGCCACCCGCTTGATGCTTTCATCGAGCGCGCGGCGTGCAAAGCCGAGTGCCGCCGCGCCGACGGTCGAGCGGAACACGTCGAGCACCGACATGGCAATGCGAAAGCCGTCGCCCGGTTTGCC
This sequence comes from Mesorhizobium sp. B2-1-3, assembly GCF_006442495.1. Lineage (NCBI taxonomy): Bacteria > Pseudomonadati > Pseudomonadota > Alphaproteobacteria > Hyphomicrobiales > Phyllobacteriaceae > Mesorhizobium > Mesorhizobium sp. B2-1-3. Next base: position 85,861 of record NZ_VFWL01000009.1, on the reverse strand, counting down.
GATCAGTGCGGCGGCCGGCAGGCGGACCTGATCGAAAGACAGTCGTGCCAGCGGATGCGGCGCTATGACTTCAAGGCGCTCCGCGATGTCGAGGCCCTTGCTGTCCCCCGGCACGATGAAGGCGGATAGCCCCTTGGCGCCGGGTGCCTCGCCTGTGCGGGCGAAGACGACATAGAGATCGGCGATGCCGCCATTGGAGATCCAGGTCTTTTCGCCCGATAGAACATAGCCCTCACCATCGCGGCTCGCGGTCATCTCCATACTCGCGACATCCGACCCTGAGCGCGGTTCGGATAACGCAAAGGCGGAAATGATCTTGCCGGCGCGCGTCTTCGAAAGCCATTGCTGCTGCTCCGGCGTGCCGAACAGGCTGAGCGCTCCGGTGCCGAGCCCCTGCATGGCGAAGGCGAAATCCGCAAGCCCGTCATGCCGCGCCAGTGTCTCGCGCGTGACGCACAAGGTGCGCACGTCGAGCGGTCCCGGATTGTCGGTGTCGAGCGCCGTCGGCTTCAGCCAGCCGTCCCGGCCGAGTTTTTGCACCAGCTCGCGGCAGGCAGTGTCGACGTCATGGTGATCGACGGGCAGGTTCTTCGCGCACCATGCCTCGAGGTGCCCGGCCAGTTCGCGATGACGGTCTTCGAAGAAGGGCCAGTCGAGGAAGGAGCGGTCAGGCATTTCTGCCTCCGCTATTCTCCAGAGTCCGTGCTCTACGGCGCCCCCCTCTGTCCTGCCGGACATCTCCCCCTCTAAGGGGGAGATCGATCCTCATCTCGGCTTTCGCGAATCGCCTGCGCCGCAGGATGGCTGCCGCCGCCGAAGCTGCCAATCTCCCCCCTAGAGGGGGAGATGGCCGGCAGGCCAGAGGGGGGCGCTGTCCCGCCAACGTCTCCATCAACCTGCTCATCCTCAATTCCCCTCGAACACCGGCTTTTCCTTGGCAACAAACGCCTTGTACGCCCGCTCGAAATCGCGCGTCTGCATGCAGATCGCTTGCGCCTGCGCTTCCGCCTCGATCGCCTGGTCGAGGCCCATCGACCATTCCTGGTTCAACTGCGTCTTGGTGATGCCATGGGCGAAGGTCGGGCCGGAGACGATGCGCGCCGCCATGTCCAGCGCGTCGGCCTCGAGCGATGCCGCCTCTACAAGCCTGTTGTAAAACCCCCAGCGCTCGCCTTCGGCGGCCGTCATGGTGCGGCCGGTGTAGAGCAGTTCGGCGGCGCGGCCCTGGCCGATGATGCGCGGCAGGATAGCGCAGGCTCCCATGTCGCAGCCGGCAAGACCGACGCGGGTGAACAGGAATGCCGTCTTGGCGTCCGGCGTGGCGATGCGGATGTCGGAGCTCATGGCGATGATGGCGCCGGCGCCGACCGCCACGCCGTCGACCGCCGCGATGATCGGCTTGCCGCAGTTCAGCATCGCCTTGACGAAGTCGCCGGTCATGCGGGTGAAGGCCAGGAGCTGCTTCATGTCCATCTTTACCAGCGGGCCGATAATGTCGTGGACATCGCCGCCGGAGCAGAAATTGCCGCCATTGGGCAGGAACACCACGGCATCGACATCGTCGGCATAGACGAGGTCGCGGAACGTATCGCGCAGTTCCGCATAGCTGTCGAAGGTCAGCGGGTTCTTGCGCTCCGGCCGGTCGAGCCGGACCTTGGCGATCCGGCCTTCGACCTGCCAGAGGAAATGCTTCGGCTTGAAGCCGGCCATCTTGCTCATTCGCGTCCCTCCCAGTTGCTGCGGAATGAGGTCAGCATGCCGGTCAGCCGGCGCGCGTCGTCCTCGCTTACCTTGCCCAGCAATTCGCCGACCCAGCCCTCGTGAGCGGCAGCGATGACTGCGAAGGACTTCGAGCCCTCATCCGTCAGCCGCACCATCGAGGTGCGGCGGTCGCCATTGCGGCGGGCGCGGGCGACCAGCCCCTCGGATACGAGCCGATCGACGATGCCCGTGACATTGCCGTTGGACACCAGCAGGAAGCGCGACAAATCGCTCATCAGCATGCCTTCGGGCGCACGGTAGAGCGCGGCCATCACGTCGAAGCGCGGCAGCGTCGTATTGAACTCCTTCTTCAGCCGCTCGCGCAGTTCGGCCTCGATCGTGCGCGAGGCGCGCAGCAGTCGTATCCAGAGACGCAATCGTTCCTTGCCGGGTCCTGACGGCGCGGGCAGGGGGCCGGCTACCATGTCTCGCCTCCCGAGATGGAGATCGTCTGTCCGGTGATCGATGCCGCCGCATCGCCACACAGCCAAAGCACGGCGTCGGCGACCTCCTGCGGTTGGATGAAACGGCCCTGCGGGTTGGTGGAGGCCAGGCTCGAGCGCGCTTCCGCAGCCAAGCGGCCGGTCTTTTCGACAATGCGCTGGATGGTTTCCTCCAGCATTTCGGTTTCCACAAAACCCGGGCACACGGCGTTGATGGTGACGCCGGATTTCGCAACCTCCGCCGCCAGCGCCCGCATAAGGCCGACGACACCATGCTTGGCCGCGACGTAAGGAGCGACGTAGGCATAGCCTTTCAGTCCCGCCGTGGAGGCGATAAAGACGATGCGACCCGTCTTGCGCGCGGCCATCCCGGCCAGCGCCGGCTTTACTGTCAGGAAGGCGCCGGTCAGGTTGACGTCGAGCGTCCGCTGCCAGTCGGCAAGGGTGGTCTTGTGCGCCGGGGCACTACCGGACATGCCGGCATTGGCGACGACGATGTCGAATGGCCCGCGCGCGGCTTCCGCTATCTCGTGGAGCGACGCCATCGCGGCCTCGTTGGTGACATCGGCGGCGATGGCGTGGATGCGGGCGTTTTCGCCGGTCACCTTGGCGAGCTCTGATTCGCGGCGGCCGCAGATAGTGACGTCGATGCCGGCATTGGCCAGCGCCAACGCGATTGACCTGCCGACGCCGGAGCCGCCACCGGTGACCAGCGCGTGTCTACCGGAGATGCTCGGCGAGGCACTCATACTTTCAGCCCCGCCGCCGCATCGCGCTCGGCCAGACGGTAGAGCTGGTCGCGCCCGGGCAGGTAAGGATCCGGCCATGTGACGCCACGGTCGCCAAGCGTGACGGCGGCGTGCAGCGTCCAGTAGGGGTCGGCAAGGTGCGGGCGTGCCAGCGCCACTAGATCGGCGCGGCCGGCCATCAGGATCGAATTGACGTGGTCCGGCTCATAGATGTTGCCGACCGCCATCGTAGCCATGCCGACCTCGTTGCGGATGCGGTCGGAAAACGGCGTCTGGAACATGCGGCCATAGACCGGCTTGGCGGCAATCGAAGTCTGGCCGGCCGAGACATCGCAGATGTCGACGCCGGCCTCATGCAGCAACCGCGCGATCTCGACCGCATCGGCGGGCGTCACCCCTTCGATGCCGACCCAGTCATTGGCCGAGATGCGCATCGAGATCGGCTTTTCCGCTGGCCAGGCGGCGCGCACCGCGTGGAAGATTTCGAGGGGATAGCGCATGCGGTTTTCCAGCGAGCCGCCATAGGCGTCCGTACGCCGGTTGGTGACCGGGGTGATGAAGGACGACAGCAGATAGCCGTGCGCTGCATGGATCTCCAGCATGTCGAAACCGCAGCGATCCGCCATCTCGGCGGAGGCGACGAATTCGTCGCGCACCTTGTCCATGTCCGCGCGGTCCATCGCCTTCGGCACCTGATTCTGCGGCGACCAAGCGACCGCCGATGCCGCCATGACTGGCCAGTTACCCGAGGCGAGCGGCACGTCCGTGCCTTCCCACCCAACCTGGGTCGAACCCTTGGCGCCGGAATGGCCGATCTGTGCGCAGATCTTCGCTTCGGTCTCGGCATGGACGAAGCCGACCAGCCGTTTCCACGCCATCTCATGTTCGGGCGCATAGAAGCCCGGGCAGCCGGGCGTGATCCGCCCTTCCGGACTGACGCAGGTCATCTCGATATAGATGAGCCCGGCGCCGCCCTTGGCACGCTCGGCATAGTGCGTGAAATGCCAGTCCGTCGGGCAGCCGTCGACAGCCTTGTATTGTGCCATCGGCGACACGACCACGCGGTTGTTGAGCCGCATGTCGCGCAGCTTGAAGGGCGCGAACATTGGCGCGCGACGGAGTCTGTTGGCGCCGGCGCCCGCCTGGCGCTGGAACCACTCCTCCGCGCTTTCAAGCCACTCCGCGTCGCGCAGCCGCAGGTTTTCGTGGCTGATGCGCTGCGAGCGGGTCAGCAGCGAATAGTTGAACTGCACCGGATCGAGGCCGAGATAACGCTCGACCTCCTCGAACCATTCGAGCGAATTGCGTGCCGCCGACTGCAGCTTCAGCACCTCGGTGCGGCGTGCGTCTTCATATTTGCGGAAGGCGGCGTCGAGGTCCGGTTCGGTTTCGACATACTCGGCCAGCGCAACCGCGCTTTCGAGCGCCAGCTTGGTGCCGGAGCCGATCGAGAAATGGGCTGAGGCCGCCGCGTCGCCCATCAGCGCCAGATTCTCAAACGACCAGCGCTCGCACAGCACGCGCGGGAAATTGATCCAGGCCGAGCCCCTGATGTGGTTGGCATTGGTCATCAGCTTGTGGCCGCCAAGATGCTTTTCGAAGATGCGCTCGCAGACGGCGATGGATTCCTGCTGCGTCATGGCGCCGAAGCCGAAGGCGGCCCAGGTCTGTTCGCTGCACTCGACGATGAAGGTCGCGGTGTCGCTGTCGAACTGGTAGGCGTGCGCCCACACCCAGCCATGCTCGGTCTTTTCGAAGATGAAGGTGAAGGCGTCGTCGAATTTCTGGTGGGTGCCGAGCCACACGAACTTGCATTTGCGCGTGTCGATGTCGGGCTTGAAGATGTCGACGAAGCTGTTGCGCGCCCTGGAATTCAGCCCGTCTGCGGCGACGACCAGGTCATGCGTCTCCATATAGGGCCGGGGATCGGCGATGTCGGTCTCGAACACCAGCTTGACACCGAGCTCGCATGCGCGCCGCTGCAACAGGATCAAGAGCCGCTTGCGGCCGATGCCGCAGAAGCCGTGGCCTGAGGATACAGTGCGCACGCCGTCATGGACCACGGCGATGTCGTCCCAATACGCAAAATGCTTCTTGATCCAGACGGCGCTGACCGGATCGTTCCTGGCCAGATTCTCAAGCGTTTCGGCTGACAGAACGACGCCCCAGCCGAACGTGTCGTCGGCGCGATTACGCTCGAAAACCGTCACATCGTGCGCGGCGTCCCTCAGCTTCATCGAAATGGCGAAGTAAAGGCCGGCTGGTCCGCCGCCGAGAACCGCAACCTTCATCTGTGCGATCTCCTCTTCGCTTGCTTGATTTCAGTATCGCGCCGGGGCCAAGATATTTCAAGCTTAAAGTTTTATGCCGAAACGATTATGCGAAATAGCGGACCGCGCGCTCGCGCATCGCCGCACGCGCGGTCCGTGGGGTCACTTTTCCGGGTTCTTCGGGCTCCACAGCACCGTCTCGGCACTCTTCTCGTAAGCCATGCCGTCGGGATAGCTGATCGCTTCCAGTTGCAAGCCCCAAGGCGCCTGGAAGTAAAGGATGGTCTGGCCGGCGGCGGGTCCTTCCTTGACCGGCAGCGGCCCCAACCTGGTCTTTACGCCCTTGGCCTCGAGATAGGCTTTCGCCGCCGCGACGTCGTCGACATAGAAGGCGATGTGAAAACCGCCAATGTCGCTGTTCTTCGGTGTCAGGTCCTTCTGGTCCGGCGCGGTGTATTTGAACAGCTCTATATTCGACCCCGTGCCGCAGCGAACCATGGTGACCTGCTCGATGACAGCCTTCGGATCGACGCCGAGAAGATCCTGCATGAAGGTGCCCTTGTCGTCGGCGAACGGGCCGAACGACATCGCCTTCTTGCAGCCGACCACGTCGGTGAAGAAATCGACCGCCTGCTTCATGTCGGGAACCGTGATGCCGGTGTGGTCGTGCCCGCGCATGCCGGGGATCGAGCTTGCTGCCGCCATACCGGTGCTGCCGAGGATGGCGGCAGCGAGTGCTGCATTTCGAATTATTGTCTTCATGTCAGTTTCTCCTCCATTTGGCGGGGCTTTGTCATTGGCCGGTCGCACATCCGAGCCCGCTTTTCGGCGTGCGTATGCATTCATGTCGGAGCCTTGGCAGCGGAAGGAATATCCAGCCAGCCGTCGTCGATTTCGGGCAGTGGGATGGCCGCGATCAGGTCGCGCGTGTAGGTCTGTCGGGGATTTTCGAAGAGAGCGTCCGTCGCGCTCGCTTCGACGATCCTGCCTTCGCGCATGACGATGACCTGCCGGCACAGCCGCCGGATGACCGACAGATCGTGGCTGATGAAGGCGACCGTCAGCCCCATCTCCTCCGCCAGTTTCTCCAGAAGGGTGAGGATCTGCGCCTGCGTCGAGACGTCGAGGCCGGAGACGATCTCGTCGGCCAGCACGAATTTCGGCGCCAGCGCCAGCGCGCGCGCTATGCCGACGCGCTGGCGCTGGCCGCCCGACAGTTCGTGGCGGTAGCGGCCGGCGAAGCTCTGCGGCAGGCCGACGCGCTGCAAGGCCTCGGCCACGCGGTCCCTGAGATTGTCGCCAAGCCCGTTCTGCTTCAGCGGCGCGGCAATGATGCTGGCAATGGTGCGGCGCGGGTTGAGCGACGACATAGGATCCTGGAAGATCATCTGCAGATCGCGGCGCAGCGGCCGCAACTCCGCCTCCGGCAGATGCGTGATGTCGAGGCGCTCGAAGCTGATGCTGCCGGCGCTGGGCTCCAGCAGTCGTACCAGGGCACGGCCGAGCGTCGACTTGCCGGATCCGGACTCGCCGACGATGCCGGTCACCGATCCCTTGGGCAGGTCAAAGTCCAGGCCCTTTAGGATTTCCGCCAGCGGCGCGCGGCCGATCAGCGGCTTGCGGGTCATGTCGGGCAGCGCGACTTTCAGGCCGCGCACGGAAAACAGCGGCTCAGCCATGCGGTCGCCTCCACGCCTGGTCCGCGGCCGCAATCTCCGTGGCAAGCCCGGCCAGCACTGCCTCGTCGACCGGCTTTAGCGAGGCGAGGGGATCGGTGTAGCGCGGCGTTGCCGCCATCAGTGCCCGTGTGTAGGGGTGCTGCGGTGCCGCGAAGAGGGCAGCTGTTTCGGCCTCTTCCACGACCTTGCCGGCATAGAGCACCGAGACCTTCTGGCTGATCTTGGAGACGACGCCGAGGTCGTGGGTGACGAACAGGATCGCCGTGCCGTGCTCGCGCTGCAACGCAGCGATGAGCCGCAGGATCTGCTTCTGCACGGTGACGTCGAGCGCCGTGGTCGGCTCGTCGGCGACGATCAGCCGGGGCTCGGCGGCGAAGGCTGCGGCGATCAGCACGCGCTGGCGCATGCCGCCGGAAAGCTCGTGCGGGTAGCTTTTCAGTACCCGGTCGGGGTCACGGATCTGCACCTCGTCCAGCAATTGCCGGATGCGGGTTTCGGCCCTCTCGCCGCTCCAGCCGAGGATGCGCACCAGCCGGTCGGTCGTTTGCGGGCCGATGCGGCGCGACGGGTTGAGCGCGGTCAGCGGATCCTGCGGGATCAGTGCGGTGCGCGCGCCGATCAGCGTGCGCCGTGCCTTCGGGTTGAGCTTGCCGAGGTCTTCGCCCTCGAGCCGCATATCGCCCTCGACGATGCGCACGCTCGACGGCAAGACGCCAAGTACCGCCTTGCCGATCATCGTCTTGCCGGCGCCGCTTTCACCGACCAGTGCTCGCACTTCGCCGGGCTGCACGGCAAGCGACACCGAGCGCAGCACGCGCTGGCCGTTCGGCAGCACGGCGCTCAACTCCTTGATATCGAGACAGGCGCTCATCGCAGCACCGGATCGAAACGTGTCTTCAGCGCCTCGCCGAACTGGCTGAACGACAGCACGGTCAGGATCAGTGTGATCAGCGGGAATACCAGCACCCACCAGGCCTGGTGGATCGACAGCCGGCCCTCGGCGATGATGCCGCCCCAGGTCGGGTCGTCGGTCGAGATCGACAGGTTGACGAAGGACAGGATCGCCTCGACGATGACGGCGATGCCCATTTCCAGCGACAGCAGCGCCACGATCGATGGCACCACATTGGGCAGCACTTCGCGCAGCATGATGCCGATGCGGCCATAGCCGGCGATGCGGGCGTTCTCGACATAGTCCATGCGCGACTGGCCCATCGCCTCGGCGCGGATGACCCGGCAGAAACGCGTCCAGTCGATGATCGCGATCGCCAGGATGACAGAGCTCAAACCCGTGCCGAGCACGGCAACCAAAAGGATGGCGAACAGCACCGGCGGGAATGCCATCCAGACATCGACGATGCGCGAGATGATGCGGTCGGCCCAGCCGCCGAAATAGCCAGCGATCAAGCCCAGGGTCGAGCCGACAAGGCAGGCGGCGCTGGCGGCGGCGAACGCAACGATGAAGGCGATGCGCCCGCCGAAGATCAGGCGTGACAAGAGATCCCGGCCGAGGCTGTCGGTGCCCAGCCAATAGCCGGGCTCCGCGCCATCGAGCCAGAACGGCGGCAAACGTTCGAGCATAAGATCCTGCGCGAGCGGGTCCCGCGGTGCGACCAGCGGCGCCAGGATCGCCGCCAGCAGCACCAGCAGCAGCCAGCCGCCGGCCAGCCAAAGCCTGGCGCTTGAGCCGTGTCTCGAGATGCGCCTCTCATCCATGGCGCAGCCTCGGATTGAGCAGCGCATACATCATGTCCACGGCGAGATTGATCAGCACGAACAACAGCGCGAAGACCAGCACGATGCCCTGGATCAGCGGCAGGTCGCGGTTGATGACGGCGTCGATCGCCATGTTGCCGAGGCCCTCATAGGAAAACAGCCGCTCGACGATGACCGTGCCGCCGATCAGGAAGGTGAACTGCACGCCTACCAGCGTCAGCGTGGGCAGGGCGGCATTCTTCAGCGCCTCGCGTAGGATGACCTGCGTTTCCGAAAAACCCTTCACCCGCGCCAGCACGACATAGTCGAGGTCGAGCACTTCCTTCAGCGACTGTTTCAACAGCTGCGAGATGATCGCCCCCAGCGGCAATGCCAATGCCACCGCCGGCATCAGCATGTGCTTCAGGAGATCCCATGTGAGATCGAGGCGCAGCCGAAGCAAGCTTTCGAACAGATAGAACTGGCTGACGAAGGGCAGGTCTAGCTGCGGCGAGACCCGCCCGGAAATGTCGAAGATCGGCACCAGCACGCCGAACAGCAGGATCAGCACCAGGCCCCAGAGGAAATCGGGAATGGAAAGTGCTGCCCCGCTGGCGATGTCGATGCCGGCTTCCACCGCCGTGCCTCGTTCGCGGGCGCCGAGGATGGCCGTCGTCCCCCCGATCGCCACCGCCATGACAAGCGCGACGATGGCAAGCTCCAGCGTTGCCGGCAGCCGGTTGAAGACAAGCCCGAGCACGTCTTGCCGAAGCGAGATCGAGGTGCCGAAATCGCCTTTGACGACGCCGGACAGCCAGATGAAGAACTGCTCGATGATCGTCTTGTCGAGGCCGTAGAGCGCCCGCAGCCGGGCGATATCGGCATCGGATGCGCCGGGCGGCAGCATCATGGCTATCGGATCGCCGGGAGCGATGCGGATCACGACAAAGACGACGACGGCCACGCCGAACAGCGTGATCAGCATCGTCAAAAGACGGATCAGGAACCGTTGCAGGAGCATGTAAATCTTTGCTGGAGCCCGGAGGCTCGTATGCCGAAAGAAGATGCGCGCCGACGCTATGGACGGCGCGCGGCAAGCCCGGCCGATATCAGGCCGGGGTCATCAGGGCCGGCAACAGCGCGCCGGACACATGCTGCACGACGTTGACGCCCTTGGCATGCACGATCGGCTGCGCATACTGCATCAGCGGCAGCACATAGGCTTGCTCGGCGATGTATTTGTCCACCGCCTTCCAGCCGGCGATGCGCTTGGCCTCGTCCTTCTCACCCCACAGCGGGTTGATCATGTCGATCAGATCCTGGCTGTCCCACACCGAGTGCGGGCTCGGTCCATACATGGCAAAGCCGGTCGAGGTGGTCGGGTCGCCGATGGCGTTGCCCCAGTTGTAGAAGGCCGCCGGCGCCAGCTTGTCGGCGGCGCGCAATTCGTAATGCTTGGCGATCTCGTAGACTTCAATGGTGGCCTCGATGCCGACCTTGCGCCACATGCCGACGATCGCCTGGATCATCTCGTAGTCCTTGGGCTTGAAGCCCTTGGTCGTCTGGATGGTGAACTTGACCGGCTTCTCCGGCGAATAGCCGGAAGCGGCCAGCAATTGCTTGGCCTTTTCCGGATTGTGCTCGACCTTGATCGACGCGTCGTAGGCCGCGTATTCCGGCGTTTCCAGCGTGGCGAGCGGCTGGCCGTAGCCGCGCAGCAGCCGCTTGACCAGAAGCTCCTTGTCGACCGCCATGACGGCTGCCTGGCGCACGTTCTTGTCCAGCATCGCCTCGACGTCGTTGAAGAAGATCATGCCGATGTCGGAAACATTCTTGATCGAGCCGGCAAGGCCGTCCTTGGCGATCAGGCGGTCATACTCCTCATAGGGAATCTCGAGCGTCACCTGCGAGGAGCCGGACTCGATTTCGGCGACACGGCTCGCCGCGTCTGTGACGAATTTGATCGTCACGTTCTCGAATGCCGGCTTGCCGCCCCAGTACTTCGGATTGGCCTTCAGCCGCAGGAAGGCGTTGCGTTCGAACTTCTCGACCATGTACGGGCCGGTGCCGATCGGAGCCTTTTCGAAACCTTCGGCGCCCACCTTCTCGTAATAGGCCTTCGGCATGATGTAGCCCGTGAGGAACGACATCCACTTGAAGTAGACCGGGTCGAACTGCACGACATCGCCCGTGATCTTGTTGCCCTCGATCTTGAAGTTGTTGACGTTCTTCCACACGAACTGGATCGGGTTGCCGGTCTTTTCATCGCCGGCCCGCTGCAACGACCAGACCACGTCCTCGGGCGTGAACGGCGAGCCGTCATGCCAGGTTACGCCCTCGCGCACCGTCATCATGATCTTGGTGCGGTCGTCATTCCAGCCCCACTCGGTGAGCAGCCCCGGCGCGAAGGACAGGTCCGGCTTCTGCGGGATGAACTGATCGAACACCGACTGGTAGAGGCCCTGGATGGTCGGGTTGACCGCCGAAGGTCCGGTGGTCGGATCCCAGGACGGCAGGTTGACATTGTAGGCGATGGTCAGTTCGCCGGCCGCCGCTCCGGCGATCTTCGGCAGGCCGATGGCCGTCGCCCCGAGTGCGGCGGCACCGTATCCGAGCAATTCGCGCCTGTTGATTGTCATGGTCGTTCCCCTTGTTGGTTTTTCTGTTTTCCGTGCACGGCTTCGTTGTTTGATCAGTGGGTTCCCTGGGCAACCGTACCTTGCCTTGCTCCACCCCAATGCCTTTCGGCTGCTACCTCCCGCCAAGCTGTTGCGCCAGCATGAAGCCCGAGGCGGCACCCGTGCCGGCGCCCGGCCATGTGGCGGCACCGGTGAGATGCAGATTGGCCACAGGCGTGTTCCAACCGGCGTAGCCGCGTGCCGGGCGAAACAGGAAATTCTGTGCCAGGTGGTGGCTACCACAAACCTGGTCGCCGCCGACGAGGTTCGGGTTCTCGCGCTCGAGGTCGATGGGCGAGAATACGGCCTGGCCAAGGATCTTGGCTCGCAGGCCGGGCGCGTAGGTTTCGACGATGTCGAGCACGCGCTCGGCATAGCGATCCTTGACCTGATCCCAATGCGCGGGCGTGATCTTGCCGGCGGCGTCGCCAAGGATTTCTGCCGGCAGCATGCGCACCTGCACCCACAGCACATGCTTGCCTTGAGGCGCGCGCGACGGATCGACCGCGGTTGGTTGGCCGAGGACCAGCACCGGCTCGTCCGGCAGCACGCCCGCCATCGCCTGCTGATAGGTGCGCGACATGGCGTCGAGCGACGGTGACAGATGCACATAGGCGAACTGCCGCAACTCGGCGCCGGCGCGCCAGTCCGGCAGATCGTCCAGCGCCAGATGGATCATCATGGTGCCCGGCGCGTGGCGGAATTTTTGCATCGCCGTGTCGAAGCCGGCGTCGCCGGAACCGTTGGGCAAAAGCGTGCCGGCCAACGCCTTGGGTGCAACGCCGGCAATGACCGCCCTGGTGGCCGTGTGCGTCTCACCGGACTTGAGCCGCACACCCGTCGCCTTGCCGGCCGAAACCGTGATTTCGGCCACCTCGGCGTTGGTGAAGATCTTGCCGCCGGCGCCCGTGACCATCCCCGATAAGGCACGAATGATGGTGTGGGCGCCGCCCTTGCCCAGCACCATGCCGAAACTCTGGTTGGCCATGGATTCCAGATAAGGGAACACGGCACCGCCTGCGATGTCGGGCGCAAAGTCGAGATGCATGCCCCAGGTGGCGAGCGTCGCCCGCACATGGGGCGACTCGAAAGTCTCCTCCAGCCACGCGCGGGGCGAGGAAAGCAGCAGGCGCCCGGTATCGAGCGCGCCGGTAAGGCCCTTCTTGCGCCAAAGGTTCCACACCGTGCCGGCAAGGGCGCGGGCGCTCATCGGTGACCCCAAGAGGCGAAACAGATGCTCTGCTTCCGCCGGGAAGGCGGCGACCAGCTTGCGCCACGTGGCGGCATCGGCGGCGGAGAAGGCAGCCATGCGCGCGGCCGTCTTTTCCAGATCGTTGCTGACGCCGAACCAGCGTCCGTCCGGGAAGGCGCTGGCGAAACAGTCGGCGACCGGCGCGAATTCCAGCCCGTGGGCGTTCAATTCATTTGCATATTTCCGGTGGAAGGCCGAGCCGGCGAACAGGCTCAGATTCATCGCACCGAAATCGTGCCGAAAACCCGGCAGCGTGAACTCGCGGGTCTGGACGGCGCCGCCGATCGTTGCACTGCGCTCAAAAACCCCGGTTTTCCAGCCTTTGAGTGCCAGATGCGCGGCGCAAGCCAGACTGTTGTGGCCCGCCCCGACAAAGATGGCGTCGAACTCGCTCACGCCCCGCACCCATTTCCTTTATGCTTAAAGATAATTGCAGATGCATATGTTTTCGTCTAGTAGGATATTAAGGGCCGAGACGAGCCTTCAGCACATCAGACAAGAGGGAACAGAGACCATGGACACGCAACAACTCCTCGGCGAAGTCGCCGGCCAGCTTCTTTCAGGCGCCATCAAGGTGGTCGACCTGTCGGCGCCGCTCGGTCCTGACACGCCGCTGATCAAGCTGCCGCCGGAACTTGCCGTCGACACGCCGAAGGTCGAGATCCATAACATCTCCCGTTACGACAAGAATGGTCCCTGGTGGGCCTGGAACTGGCTGAAGCTCGGCGAACACTCGGGCACGCATTTCGACGCGCCGCAGCACTGGATCAGCGGTAAGGATTATCCGGATGGCGCCACCGACACCATTCCGGCGCAGAACTTTATTGGTCCGGTCAATGTCATCGACTGCTCCAAGGAAGCCGCCGCAGACCATGATTTCCTGCTCACCGTCGATCACATCAAGGCGTGGGAAGCCAAGCATGGCGCCATCAACGCCGGCGAATGGGTGGTGATGCGCACCGACTGGTACAAGCGCAACGGCTCGGAAGCCGAATTCCTCAACGCCAACGAGACCGGCCCACACACGCCCGGCCCGACGGCGGAAGCAATCCAGTTCCTGATCAGCAAGGACATCAAGGGCTGGGGCTCGGAGACGATCGGCACCGATGCCGGCAAGGCCGGCGGCATGGAGCCGCCATTCCCGGCCCACACGCTGATGCACAAGGCCAACCGCTACGGCCTGGCCAGCTTGTGCAATCTCGACCAATTGCCGCCGAAGGGCGCCATCCTGATCGCCGCGCCGCTCAAGATCGAGCACGGCACCGGCAGCCCGATCCGCGCCCTGGCGCTGGTGCCGGGCAAATAGGGCGAAGTGGATCTTCGGGAGAAGATCATGCGCGCGGGCGATGATGCAGTGACGAGGTGGGAGAAGGGCAACGCTGGCGCTCTACGGCGCCCCCCTCTGCCCTGCCGGGCATCTCCCCCACTTGGGGGGAGATTGGCGGCTCGGGCGCCGCATACCATCCTGCGACGTTGGAAATTGGCGAAAGCCGAGATGACGGCCAATCTCCCCCCTTGTGGGGGAGATGCCCGGCAGGGCAGAGGGGGGCGCCGTAGAGCGCTGTCCCACGCAATTGAATCCCACCCGCCGACGAAAAGCCACCGCCCATGAACGCCCCCGACCACATCATCGTCGGCAGCGGCATCAACGCGCTGGTGTGCGCGGCGTTGCTCGGCGGCAAGGGCGCCAAGGTACTCGTGCTGGAGCGCAACGACCGCATTGGCGGCTGCATGCGCACCGAGGAAATCACCGCGCCCGGTTTCATCCATGATGTGATGGCGACGACCTTCGTGCTGTTCATTACCTCGCCGGCTTACGCGGCGCTGGGCAAGGACTTGGCCCGGCATGGCCTGGAGTTCTGTCACGCGGCCACCCCGACGGGGGTGCTGCGGCCCGACGGCAGCCATGCCGTGCTCAGCACCGACCGCGCCGCCAACATCGCCGCCTTCAATGCGATCGCCGCAGGCGACGGCGACCAGCACGCCGAGGATGTCGGCGGCATCGAGCGCAATGCCGGGCTGCTGTTCGGCCTGCTCGGCGGCAGCCTGTGGACCTACCCGACGGCGAAGCTGCTCGCCGGTGATGCCTGGCGGCGGAGCCCGCGCGGGCTGGCCGCCTTTCTCGGCGATGCGTTGGTGCCGGCGCGCGGATGGCTGGAAAGCACCTATCGGTCCGAAACCATACGCGCGCTGTGGGCACCGTGGGTCCTGCATGCCGGACTTGGGCCGGAAGATGCTTTCTCCGGCCAGATCGCCAAGGTCATCGCCTTCGCGCTGGAAGCTGCGGGCGCGCCGATCGTCAAGGGCGGGGCGAAGAACCTGCTGTCGGCCTTCGAGGCGCTTGTCAAAGAGCGCGGCGGGGTCATCTCCACCGAGGCCGACGTTGCCTCGATCATCCTGACCGAAGGTCGCGCCACCGGCGTGCGGCTGGCCTCGGGCGAAACCGTCCATGCGAAGAAGAGCGTCATCTGCTCGGTCACGCCAACGCAGCTTTACGGTCGGCTGCTCGGCAGTGACGGCCCCAAAACCGACGTCGAAGCGACGCAAAAATACCGCTACGGCAAAGGCAATTTCCAGATCCACTATGCCCTCGACAAGCCGCCTTCATGGCGAGGCCAGGGGTTGGACAAGGTGGCGCTGCTGCATCTGACGCCTGGGTTGGACGGGGTATCGAAGGCCTGCAACGAGGCGGTGCGGGGCATGCTGCCCGAAGTGCCGACCATCTGCGTCGGCCAGCCGCACGCGCTCGATCCCTCGCGTTGCCCGCAAGGCAAGGCGATCCTGTGGCTGCAACTGCCCGAGGCTCCCCGTCACATCAAGGGTGATGCCGCCGGCAAGCTGCAGGCACCGGCGGACGGGCAGTGGACCGACGCGCTGCGCGAGGCCTATGCCGATCGCGCCGAAGCGATCCTTGCCAGTCATATCGATGGCTTCAAGGACAGCGTCATCGCGCGCCGCGCCTATTCGCCTGCTGATCTCGAAGCGATGAACATCAATCTGGTCGGCGGCGACCCCTATGGCGGGTCCTCGACCGTCGACCAGTCCTTCCTGTGGCGGCCGTTCAAGACCAGCCGCAATCACCAGACCGGCATCAAGAACCTCTACCATATCGGCGCCTCGACCCATCCGGGCGCGGGCCTCGGCGGCGGCTCCGGCTTTCTCCTGGCGGGGAGACTGTGATGGAGCAGAAAATCGCGGAAAAGCGCCAGCGCATTTCGACCTTGGGCCAGATCGGCCTGCAGCAATTCGCGCCCTATCTGATGAACCGCATCATGGGCCGCTACAACGCCACCTTGCGCGACGATTTCCGCAAGCAGGGCCTGACCATTTCGCAGGTGCGGGCGCTCGCGGTGCTGTCGGTCACCGACGGCGTCACCGTCAACGACCTCTCGGTCTACACGGTGATCGAGCAGTCCACCTTGAGCCGCACGCTCGACACGCTTGAGGGGCAGGGGCTTGTGCGGCGCGAGCAGGGGGTTAGCGACAGCCGCATCCGCCATGTGTTCCTGACCGACGAGGGCCGTGCCGAGTTCACCCGCGCCTGGCCGGCCATGCATGACGCCTTCGAGGCCATGTTCGACGACGTCGACGACGCCGAATACGCAGCGCTGATCGCCACGCTGCAAAAGATGCTGAAGAACATTCGCAAGCACGACATCTAGACGTACGCGCCGCCGCTGCCGGGCGGCAACGGAAGGAGGCCAAAAATGGCCGAACGGTCTTTTGCCAAGGAAGTCGAAAAGCTGAGGCTCGGCGCGGGCGAGGAATTTGCCGGCGAAGGCATCCTCGCCATCACCAAGGCGCTGCTGCAATGCGGCGTCGGCTATGTCGGCGGCTACCAGGGTGCGCCGATCAGCCATCTCATGGACGTGCTGGCCGATGCACAGGACATTCTGGGCGAACTCGGCGTGCATTTCGAGGCGAGCGCCTCGGAAGCCACCGCCACCGCCATGCTGGCGGCCTCGGTGCATTATCCGATCCGCGGCGCGGCGACCTTCAAGTCGACGGTCGGCACCAACGTCGCCTCCGACGCGCTCGCCAACCTCGCCTCCGGCGGCGTCACCGGCGGTGCGTTGATCATCGTCGGCGAGGACTATGGCGAGGGCTCCTCGATCATGCAGGAGCGCAGCCATGCCTTCGCCATGAAGAGCCAGGTCTGGCTGCTCGACCCGCGCCCGAACCTGCCCTCGATCGTCAAGGCCGTGGAAGACGGCTTCGAGTTGTCCGAGGCCTCCAACACGCCTGTCATGCTGCAGGTGCGCATCCGCTGCTGCCATGTCCACGGTCATTTCACCGCCAAAGACAACAAGCGGCCGCCGATGACGGTGGCCGATGCGCTGGAGGCGCCCCGCCGCGACACCGGCCGCATCGTGCTGCCGCCCGCTTCCTTCCTGCACGAGAAGGAGAAGGTCGCGAAGCGCTGGCCGGCGGCGGTGGATTTCATCAAGAGCCGCAAGATCAACGAGATCTTCGGTTCCGATCACGGCTCCGTCGGCATCGTCATGCAGGGCGGCATGTACAATTCCGTCATCCGCGCTTTGCAGCGGCTCGGCCTTGCCGATACCTATGGCGAGACCGACGTGCCGCTCTACGTGCTCAATGCCGTGTATCCGTTGATCGACGACGAATTCCTGTCCTTCTGCGAAGGCAAGCAGGCGGTGCTGGTCGTCGAGGAAGGCCAGCCCAACTACATCGAACAGGCCTTTGCCGCCATGCTGCACAAGGCCGGGCGTGGCACCCGCCTGGTCGGCAAGGAGCACCTGCCTATGGCCGGCGAATATACCGGCCAGGTCATGCTCGACGGCATCGGCGCCTTCCTGCGCACCGAGGCGCCGCATCTTCTGCCCGGCGAAGTGCGGGCTCCCAACAAGGTCGGCGACGGCGTCGACACGGCGGACCTGATCAATGTCGTTCCAGGTCGACCGCCCGGTTTCTGCATCGGCTGCCCGGAGCGGCCGATCTTTGCCGCGACAAAACTGGTCGAACAGGAACTCGGCAAGCACCACATCGCGTCCGACATCGGCTGCCACCTGTTCTCGATCATGCCGCCCTTCGAACTCGGCGCCACCACAATGGGCTACGGGCTCGGCCCGGCCTCGGCCTCGGCCTTCAATTCACCCGACGCCAAGCGCCGCTCGATCTCCTTCGTCGGCGATGGCGGCTTCTGGCACAACGGCCTGACCTCCTCGATCGGCAACGCGGTGTTCAACAAGAACGACGGCGTCATCGTCATCGTCGACAATTTCTACTCGGCCGCGACGGGAGGACAGGATATCCTGTCGTCTCGCGCCGGCAACAAGACCAAGTCGACGAAGCATCCCATCACCGAGGCCGTGAAAGGCATGGGCGTCAAGTGGCTGCGCCATGTCGACCGCACCTATGACGTCGGCAAGATGCAGGACACGCTGCGCGAGGCGCTGACCACGGACGAGAAAGGCCCGAAAGTCATCGTCGCCTCGTCGGAATGTATGCTCAA
This sequence comes from Mesorhizobium sp. B2-1-3, assembly GCF_006442495.1. Lineage (NCBI taxonomy): Bacteria > Pseudomonadati > Pseudomonadota > Alphaproteobacteria > Hyphomicrobiales > Phyllobacteriaceae > Mesorhizobium > Mesorhizobium sp. B2-1-3. The sequence goes on along the minus strand of NZ_VFWL01000009.1, from coordinate 67,858 downwards.
CCGCCAGCGCCGCGAAAAGCCCCTGGTCGACAAGGCGATCAAGGGTGGGACGCGCGTCGTCAAGCCGAAGTTCGGTGTCGACGAGGATATCTGCACCGGCGACCACGCCTGCATGCGGCTGTCCGGCTGCCCGTCGCTGTCGGTGAAGTCGCTCGACGATCCGCTGCGCGACGATCCTGTCGCAAGCATCGACCAGAACTGCGTCGGCTGCGGCAATTGCGGCGAGGTGGCGGACGCGGCGGTGCTGTGCCCGTCCTTTTATCGCGCCGACGTCGTGCACAATCCGAGCCGTTGGGACCGCGTCCTCGAGAGCACCCGGCGCGCGGTCATTGGCCTTTTGCAGCGTCGCCGCGAGGGCCGCCGTCTGATGTTCGCCGATGCTTGATCCCAACGCTACACTGCGCCCGAAGGCTGGCGCCGCCGCCGACGAACGCGTTATCAAGCTTGCGGTGCTTGCCGTCGGCGGCCAGGGCGGCGGCGTGCTTGCCGACTGGATCACCGACGTCGCGGAGCGCAACGGTTACGTCGCGCAATCGACCTCGGTGGCCGGCGTCGCCCAGCGCACCGGCGCCACCATCTACTATGTCGAGATGGCCCGTGACACCGGCCGCCTGCCGGTCTTCGCGCTGTCGCCCTCACAAGGCGACGTCGACATTTTGATCGCTGCCGAGCTGATGGAAGCCGGCCGCGCCATTATCCGCGGCTTTGTCACTCCCGACCGCACGACGCTGATCACTTCCTCGCACCGCATCGCCGCCGTATCGGAAAAGATCGAGCCCGGCGACGGCAGGGCGTCGTCGTCGAAGGTGCACGCGACGGCTGAAGCCGCATCGAAGCGCTTCATCGCTTTCGATATGGAAAAGATCGCCGCCGACAGCGGCTCGATGATCTCGGCCAGTCTGCTTGGCGCGCTGGCCGGCTCCGACGCTCTGCCGTTCACGCGCGAAAGCTACCAGGAGGCGATCGGCGCCGGTGGCCGCGGCGTCAAGGCCAGCCTCGCCGCCTTCGCCGCCGCCTATGATCGCGCGCGCGGCACGGCATCATCGGCTGCGCCAAAACCGGCGGAAGCAGCTGTCGTCGGCTCCGCCCTGGCCGCTGGACAGGTGAGTGGCCCGCAAGACCTCCTGCGAGGCTGGCAGGCCCTGGCCGCCCGCATCGACGTGATGCCCGTGGCGGTGCGCGACATGGCGCTGCGCGGTCTGCGAAAGGTCGTGGACTATCAGGACATTGCCTACGGACGCGAATATCTCGACCGCCTGGACAAAGCCGTCGTGCTGGACGGGCCTGATCGAGCCTATGCCCTCTCGATCGCCGCCGCCAAGCATTTGGCGAACGCCCTATGCTACGACGACATGATCCGCGTCGCCGACCTGAAGACGCGCTCGACCCGCGACAGGCGCGTGCGCAAGGAGGTCGGCGTCAGGGATGGCTCGGTCCTGCAGGTGACCGAGTATTTCCATCCGCGCATCGAGGAGTTCTGCGGCACGCTGCCGGCGGGGCTGGGCAGCTACATCGAGAACCGGCCGAAGCTCGCCGCCTTCCTTGACCGTCGCATCAATCGCGGCCGGCGCATCCGTACCGATAGTTTTGCCGGTTTCACCGCTCTGTGGTTCATCGGCGGCCTGCGCCGCTGGCGCCGCCGCCTGCTGCGCCACAAGGTAGAAGCCGCGCATCTGGAGAGCTGGTACGCGCTGGCGCTGGGCCATGCGCGTGAGGACTATGCGTTGGCCGTCGAGATCCTGAACTGCCGCCGGCTGATCAAGGGCTACAGCGACACCCATGTCCGTGCCCAGTCGAAGTTCGACCGCGTGCTGTCGGCGCTCGACCTGCTCAAGGGGCGCGCCGACGCCGCTGACTGGATCAGGCGGTTGCGCGAGGCGGCGCTGAAGGACGAGAAGGGCGACATGCTCGACGGCGCCCTCAAGACGGTGGCGACGCTGGGGGCCGGGCCGACACACTGAGGCCGCGTCGCGCCGTCACCGTGTTTCGACTTGTGAATGAAGCGGCGCAGCTTGCGGGAAAAGATGCAGCAGTCCTGAATCGGCGCGGCGGCGCAGATGTGCATCCACCTCGGCCCGGTCAGCACAGCCATGGAACCTGCCGCCGCAATGGTTACGCAACCGCACCAGATCAGACATGACGGGTGACATCGGCAGGCCGGCGGCATCGAGCAGGCTTGCGCTGAGAAAGGCAAGATCGAGCGACGCCATATCGGGCATCGGGTGACGCAGTGGATGATGGAAGGTCGTGAGGGTGTAGAAGGTGCGATAGGCGAGCGAGTCAAGCTTGGCCAGCGCGTCACTGCCTGCGGTCGCATCGACAAACGGTTTGGTCGCCGAGGACTGGTGGTCGCCGAATTCGAGCACCACGGCGCCGCGCCTGCCGGCCTCCGCTTCCCGCTGCTTGAGAAAATCCTGAAGGTCGCCGCGCGCGATCGCCATGCGGCGCAGATATTCGCCGGCCTGGAAATCGTTCGCGAAAGGCTCGCCTTCCATCTTCAATCCCGGCTCCATCCGCCCCTCATAGGGCGAGTGCGGAAACATGGTCTGGATTTCGAGGAACAGTGGCCGGCCGTCTTCCCGGCGGTGCCTGGCGATGAATGCCTCCGCCGCGTGGTAATAGAAACGGTCGCGCAGATGGTAGAAGGGCGCGGCGATATCCTTGATGTCGAGGACGTTCTCGAACCCGATCGACTTCAAGAAAGGCCCCTCGTTGACGAAGGTAAAGTCCATAGGCGTCATGACGGCCGTTCGATAGCCGCAGCGCGCCAGCAACTCCGGCAACGCGCCGGCGACCTTGTCCTGTAGCGTGATCGTCAGATAGGGACTTCGCCAGCCGAAATCGCTGGCCGAAACCCCGGTCATCAAGGACAAATTGCTGATCCAGGTGCCGCCGCCGAACGTCTCGACCTGCATCGGGCGGGGCTCGCCAGCGGCAGGTGCAAATCGCTGCAGGAATCCCGGGCCACCGGCGATCTGCGGAAAATAGCTTGGATCGGACTGGCTTTCGCTCAACACGAAGAAAATATCGGGAAGCGCTGCCCGGTCGCCGCAGTCGACCGTGTCGGCGAAGGGTGGCTGTGGCGCGACGGCCTGCAGCCGCTGCTCGAACGCCGGCTCGACGACCAGGTTACGCAGATCCATCAGTGAGATGAAGAAGGCCGACATGTGCCGGCCCTGCATATAGTAGAAGTACCGGTCCTTCGAAGCCTCGGCCGGAAAGGTCAGCGGCACCAGCGTGACGAGGACGGCCAGAAGCAGGGCGCGCGCCGATGCGGGCCAGCCGAGCTTCCGGTCGGCGCGAAAGATCAGGATCGCTGCGGCGATGCCAAGCACCAACGCCGCGGCGACAGGCAGGATGAGGTGGAGATAGGAGCCGAGCAGGAAGCGATACACTCCCGGATCCGTGGACACGAAGATCGTGTCGTAGAAGTGCAGCGAGAACCCCTTCATCCGGAATTTGACCGCCGAGATCAGCGTCACCAGGGCAACGGCCATCCAGGCGAGATAGACGGAAAAGGCGAGACGCCCCGATGTCAGGAACACCGCTCCCGCGAGCGCCGCCACCAATGTCAGCGAGAACGGCACCGACAGCCATTCATGCTCGGCTCGGCCGGCACCAAAAACGCCCGCAAGGCTGATCAGCACCAACGCCAGCGGATGGCAGAAGGCCCGCAAAGGCCCTTGAGGTCGAGATATGGCTTTCCCCACGAACATGTCTTTGCGTTCCTTTGGGGGAGCTTTGTGTCATTTGCAGCTTTCGAACAATTCCATAGTAAATTTAACCTTAATCGCCATGTGCGATGGGAATTCAGACGACCAGATCGCGCATCGGCTTCACCGTCGCGGACTCCGGGAACACCTTGTCGCCGAGCACCGCCGCCGAAAGCCCGAACTGGTCGGCGAGCAGGCCTTTCAGCACCGCCCTGACATCGCTGGTCGGCGCCAGGTCGCGCTGCTCGTAGAGCTGGGCCGGCTTCAGGCCCGGCCAGTCGGCTATGACGCGGCCGCCCTTGATCGCGCCGCCGGCGAGCAGCACCACCGACCAGGGCGGCATCCGGCGGCATGGAGCCTTTGGCCGGGATAGCCACGTCAGCTCCTTGTTCAGGCCCAGCGCGGCGCATGAACCCGTTTTCGGCGCGATGCGCTCAGGTCGGATCGGTTGCTGCGGTCGAGGGGCCAGGCCGGTGAAGCGGCTGGCCCCCGCGCACGCTTACCAGTGACGCCAGCGGTGCCAGACCCGATGTGGGTGCCAGACAGGATGGGGGTGCCAGACGTGGAAGACCGGGCCGGGCCGGTAATAACGCTGATACACAACCCCCCGATTGGGCACGCAGCGCCCCCAGTGGTTGGGATGCCAGCCGGGGCCGCAACCCCATGCCACATGCTCGATCAGCGCCGGGGCGCTTGGCTGGGCCAGCATCGGCGTGGCGGATGCCGCCGCAACGGTCGCGGCCGTTCCGGTCAAGGCAAGCGCGGCGGCGGCCGCGTATTGTGTCAGACGGTTCATGACGATACTCCAAATGGTCTCGAAGTTGAAAACCTGTTCGCACCAAGCGGTCCGGCAGGTGTGCCCTTCTTGCCTTAAACGGCGGCTTCGGCGCATTCCGTCGGTGCTTATGGCGATTTTTTTGGCGCCGGCGGCAACGCGGCGCGTCTTGTCAGCGCCTCAGCCAGCACGGCGCGATCCTCGGCCGAACTTGCCGCGGCAAACTCGACGATGCGCTGCTCCAGCCGCATGCGCATGGTGACGTCGGCGTTGCGGGCCCGCTCGAGCGCGGCCGTCAGCGCTGCCGTGTCGAGGGTGGGCTGCCGCAGCAGGTCGGCGGCCTCGCGCCTGGCCTGCTGGCCGTCGAGGATGACCTGGCGGGATTCGCGCCGGACCTCACGCAACGCCTTGCGGAATATCCTGCGTTCCTGGTCCGGAAGCCGGCCTCCGGCCGCTTCCAGCGAATAGCCCTGGCCCGCCTTGCCACTTCTCAGCCAGACGGCCCCGCCGGCAAGGGCGCCGGCCAGGAAGACGTTCAGCGCCACGGACGCGATGAGGAGCTTGCGGCCCGTGCTCATAGGTTTTCCTCGATCGTGTCGTCGGGACCGGCATCGCCGAACGCCGTCGCATTGGCGTCCAGCACATACTGATCGGGCTGAACCTCAGGCGTGGCGACGATCACCAAAGCCGATCCGGCAACCGCGCCGGCCAGGCCGATGCCGGCAAGTCCGAGCCCCAGCCACCACAAGCGCTGGCGCGAGCGTTGGGCAAGATGCCGGTCGGCAGCCCTCACTATGCCGCCGTGCAGCGCCTTGCCGGGCGCCTCGACGCGATAGCTGTCGAGCAGGGCGTCGAGCTTGCCGGCATCCCTCAGAATGGCCGCGCCCGCGTCGCTGGCGGCAAGGATGCTGCCGGCCGCGCGTTCGGCCTGTGGCCATCGCCGCAAGTCGCCGCCATAGGCTGCCGCCAGCGCGGCAAAGCGTTCGGCATCCATCGTCGGTGCGTCCCTGGATCGGTCAGACATCGGTCTTTCCCTTGCCTGTTGGCCCCTTGCCCGCTGGCATCGCGTGCCCGCACGGCGCGGCGATCATCGGAGCCGGCCGCCAGGCGGTGTCGGCAAGGCGCGAACGCTGCGCCTTCATGGCGGCGCGGTTTTCATTCATGGACATCGTCCCTGGCCAGGATCGCCTGCAGCGCCCTGCGGCCGCGCGAAAGCAGGCTCTCCAGGGCATCGACGCTGATCTCCAGGGTCGTGGCCGCCTCGATGTTCGACATGTCCTGATAGTAGACCAGGATGATGGCTTCGCGCTGCCGCGGCGCGATGGCTCGCAAGGCCTGTTCGACGCGCCACGTGTCTTCCCGCGGCTGGGTATCCGGAAGCGGCGCCGGGTCTACCACCTCCGGCAGATCGTCTGTCACCCATTCGCGGCGGCGGCGCAGCCGGTCGTAGCAAAGGTTCAGCGTCACCCGGTGGATCCAGGTGTCGAAGCGGGCATTGCCGCGCCGCCAGCCCGAGGCATGCCGCCAGATTCGGACGAAGGTCTCCTGCGCGACATCCTCGGCTTCCGCCGCGTCGCCCAGCATGCGCACGGCAAGCGCCAGGATACGCGGCAGTTTGCGCGCGACGAGCGTTTGCACGGCCGCCGGATCGCCGGCGCCGATACGACGAACCAGATCCTCGTCCGGATCCGCGCTCATCGGCTGGCGCACCCCTGATGGTCATCGCGTGCCATTACCCCCGTTCATTGCTCCGCCTTGGGAGCGGATTTATGGCCCGGCATTTCGTCGACGCTCAGAACGCCGTCGCCATTCTTGTCCAGCCTGGCGAAGCGCTGGGCGAAGAACGCATCGAGCTCGGCGCGGTCGATGAAGCCGTCATGGTTCGAGTCCGCGCGCGCGAAGGACTGTGTCGGGTCGCCCTTGGTGCCGCGCTTTGCCTGGAGGGCCTCCCATTCCAGCAGGCTGATCTTGCCGTCGCCATCCGTGTCGGCGGCCATGATCGCCTTCTCACGCCGCTTCTGGAACTTGGCCAGCGTGATTTCGGGCCTGGTCTTTGACGTGGCTGGCGCGGCAGCGGGGGGCGGTGCAGAAGGGGACGTCGCGGCCGGAGGCTGTGTCGCCGTCTGGGCGAACGCCGTGGCGGTCAGCAGGCTCAAGGCAGCGGCAAGGATCGAACGGCGTATCATGCTGGCGTCTCCGGTTGGCGCGCTGCCATGGCATTGTGCCGTGGCGACGCTTCTCCCGTTAAACGCAGCGGCGGTAGAAATCCGTCGGTGACTTTTAGGCCAGCAGGCGCATGCCGCAACAACGCGCCCGATCGGGCGCTGCTTGCGCCCTGTTCGAACCCTTCAGCTGAAGGGCAGGAACTTGAGCAATTCCAAGAAAAGTGTGTACGGCTTTCCGGGAAAAGCGCGTAGCGCTTTCCCTATGGAATTGCGCAAAAACAAAGAGATAGAGCGTTTCGCCGTTTCCGCGAAACGGTGAACCCGCTCTATGTCGATTGGTCCGCCACCACCAACTGGTCCGGCTTGAAGCCGGCATGCTGCGGGGTCCATACATCGCCCTCGCGGTTGAACCAATGACACATATATGTGCCGGAGGCGGCACCGTCGCTTATCGTCATCTTCGGGCCTCCGGACTTCAGCTTGACGACGTCTCCGGTCTTGAAACTGTTGGGCATTTTGACCTCCCATGCTGACGCCGGGAGTTTCACATCAAACCTCGGTCTCGACAATGGCGGATGCATTCGGCCAGCATCGCGATCCACAGTGCCAGGCGGCGTTTTGAGGTCGGGTCTCGGTCGCAGTTGCAGCAATGTGTCTTGCCGTTTGTTGTCGAAATTGGATGTTGAAATTCCTGTTCGGCTGGTGGAGATTGACCCTCTGCTGAGTATTGAGCGCGGCTATCGCTTCGGCGATGCTGCCGATCTGGCACCATGAGTTTCGGACGGAGTTCTATCGAACCGTGATCAGAAGCAACAAACAACAGCAACCCGCATGCAGTCTCGTGCCGAATACAGTAGAGTTGCGACATTGAGTGAGAGAGTCTTGAAGCGCTTGGGGAAAAGCGAAGGGTTCCCATCAGAGCGCCGGAGGAAATGATTCGTCACGTTATGGTTGCTGCCTGCCCCAACGATCAAGCCGCTGATCAACGCCGGCTGGCAGGGGGGAGTACATGCCCGGGAAAGCATTGAGAGGAGGCCGGTTTGGCGAAGGCCAAGGGGATCGCTCTGGAGATTGCAGAGCATAGCGCAGCGAATCCCGATGCACAGAAGCCGCTGCGCAAGCGCTTGTTCGATCACCCGCTTCTCGTGGTTAAGCGGAAACTGTTATATCGCCTGCTGCACCCCCAGGCGCCACGGCACCCTGTGCCGCTTACAAAGCCGGTCCTCGTCGTGGGCTCCGCGCCGGTCTCGAACCCGCCGGTGGGTTTTCAGCGCGATGCTTTCACACTCTTTACCGTGAATGGCTCGCAGACCGTGACTGCCCGCTGGGGGATGGGTACTCCTGACGCGACATTTCTTTACGTCAACCAGCTTGACGCGACCAAGCCCAACGCTGTGGCCGTGCGCGCCGTCTTGACCGGCCAGGAGACCGATCTGCTCTGGATTGTGCGTGCACACCGCACGATGGAGGAATTGCGCTGCAACATCGCGGCCTTCAACTACCGCTGTCGCGACCTGCGCACGATGACCCGTCACCAGCGCATGGCGCTCTACGAAGCAGTGATGGGTGTGCCCAATTTCGAGATGCACCTGGAGGAGAAGTTCTCGACCGGGATCACGGCGGTCCTTTACGCCTTGCATAACGGCGCGCCGGCCGTGATCATCACGGGTATTGACCCGGGTTCGCACGGCCATGTGTACAACAAACTGAACATCGACCGGATGCACGTCGGTTCCGACCGTGCCACCCTGCTGGCGCTGTTGGCGCTCGGTTTCCCCCTTTATACGAGCGATCCGCATGTGGCGGACTCGCTCGGTCTGCCACTCTGGACAGGCCAGTTCGGGAGATGTGAGGTCCAATAACAACGGTCGATGTGGCTCGCTGGTGAGCTGTCTCAAATGTGAGTGCGACGATCCGCTCGACGGCTCCGTCGTGAAGAGGTGCGATGCCGGCTTGGCACTTGTCGCGCAAAAACACCATCGACACCTTCAGAGATGAAACGCTCGTGGCAACCCGGACACACGGCATTGCGAATGTGCTTCTGGTCTTCCGCGTGCAGTGCTGCCATGCTAGATTCGTCTAAATTCACATCAGATTATAGAACTGCCACATGATACCAATCTACATTGGCTATGATCCGCGCGAATCCCGAGTTCTGGACGTGGCGCGATGGAGCGCCTATCGGCGGACAAGCACCCCGTTGCAGATACAGCCGCTCGTGCTCAAGGACCTTGTAGCCCAAGGAATCATGACGCGACCGATGGAAGTACGTGACGGTAAGCTCTGGTGCCCGATTTCCGAGGCGCCGATGGCGACCGAGTTTGCCATATCGCGCTTTGCCGTTCCGTTCATGGGGCAAAGCGGCTGGGCCATGTTCTGCGATTGCGACGTCCTGTTTCTAAAGGATCCGGTCAAACTGCTCGATCTGCTCGATCCTTCCTACGCGATCATGGCGGTCAAGCACCAGCAACGCGAATCCGAAGCGGTCAAGATGGACGGACAAACGCAGACGTTCTATCGCCGCAAGAACTGGTCGTCGGTCGTTTTATGGAATCTGGATCATCCCGCCAACAAGCGGCTGACCAATGAGATGCTCAATACGTGGCCCGGACGTGACCTCCACGCCTTCAAATGGCTTGAGGACCATGAGATCGGCGAATTGCCCCTGGCGTGGAACTACCTCGTCGGGGCTTCGGCTTCCGAACTCGATCCCGCCGATGTCTCGCTGGCGCATTATACGCTCGGCGGCCCTTGGTTTGCGGGTTGGTCCGGCACCACGCAATGGGACGAATTGTGGAGCCGGGAAGAGAGCATCCTGCGCGCGTTTGAGGAACAGGCGGTTCAGATTCCCGGATGAAAACTCCGCTTTCGGATCTCTTGCCAATCTTCCAAAAACCAATTCTTCGCCTGCCCAGGGCCACAGGTCCCGCCTTGGTGATGGGCTCGGCTCCGAATTTTCGCCTCCCGCAGGGATATGATGCCGATTGGGCACTTGTGACCGTCAATGCTTCCCAGCTTTTGGCGGAAACCGTCGGCCTCCCCGTTCCTGATATCGCCGTTATCCGCCGCGGCATTTTTGTCGACGCCAGCGAACAGGATTTCTACAAGCGTGATCTGTTAAATGGACGGCAGGCAAAGCACCTGATCATCCCGGTTTGGCCCGATGTCGAGGACAAGCTGAAAGCCGGTTGTCGCACCTTCAATTATCGTTATGAAACCTTGCAGGCGCTTACCAAATGGCAGCTTGCCAACGTCGTTTGGCAGCTTAGCGGCAAATATCATATGTTCCGCGGCTGGCACCGGAAGATCTCCACCGGAGCCTTCGCGATCATACTGGCGCGTTTCGCCGGCTTTGCCCCTGTCGTCGTCAGCGGGTTTTCCCTGTCCCAGGCCGGGCACGGATACGACACCCGAAACGCCTTTCGATATCACGCCAACGAAGATGCGGCCCTGCTTCGGCGGGTGGTGAGAAGAGGCGAACCGATCTACGCGGAGGATAAAGACTTCGCGGCCGAAAGTGGATTACCCTTGTGGCAGGGGCAGATGCCATGACGGCGACGTCAGCAGGGCTGGGGAAGTGGTGCCGCTTGCGTGACTCGAACACGCGACCCCATCATTACGAATGATGTGCTCTACCAACTGAGCTAAAGCGGCCCGGGAAGCGTTAGGCCTCCAAGATGGGCTGGGTGATAGACTCAACCGACGGCGAATTCAAGATGGGCGATCGCGAATTCAGGATGCGGCCCGGCAATTCGTGTTGCGCGTCGTTCCGCCCCGACACATCGCCGACAAAGCCGGCTGCCACGCCCTTACCGATCGGCCGGGACATTGCGCCTGGCCCCGTGCCTCCCTGCCGGCAAAGATCAATGAAGCATGTTGATTTCGTTGCCGGAATACCGCCAAGATGGACTTTGGACACTCCAACGAGGCAGAATGCGGACGCTCGCCCGTTGATTGATTGGTCGGCTGCGGCTAACGATCATGGCGAGGTTTGGGCAACGCACAGAGGGATCTCGCTTGGACGCAATCGAAAAAGCGATCCGGAACGCCCTCGAAAGAGGCAATGCCGAGGACCGCGCATACCGCGAGAAGGTCTATCGCTCGGCTTTCGCCGCGCTCGACCGCGCGCTCCAGGCCAATCCCGGCGTGACGGTGGAAGTCGCCATCAAGCGCCGCAAGGCGATACAGGCCAAGATCACCGAAATCGAATCCGAATTCCTGCCGGCGGTGCCGGATGTCGCTCCCCAGGCTGAGTCCGATGCACCGGCGGTCGAGCTTCCGGCGAGCCCGGCCGCACCCGCCGCAACCGGCGAGAGCGCCGCACCGCCCGCAGTTTCCGTCGACGAGCCTGCGCAGCCGGCTGCCGATGCCCCGCGCTCACGCGTCTTGCCGGTCGTTCCAGACATCATGCCCGACGCGACCCTTTCCGGCGTGCCGTCCATCGACATGTCGGCTCCCGCTTCGTCCGAGGCGACGGCTGAAGTGGCGCCCGATCGCGACGAGAGGCGCATCAGGGGCCGGCGGCTGCCGCTGACCGCCATCTTCCTCACCGTGACGCTGCTCGCCGCGGTCGGCATCGGGCTGTTTTTCGCCATGCAGACCGGCGTCTTCAAGACCCAGGCTCAGCTCGACACCGCTCCGCCCGAAGCGCCGCCGACCGTCGAGGACGACGATTTCACACCGGCCGATGGCGAGACCGGGCCGGAAAAGCCCGGCGCTGCCGATCAGGCGCGCAACTGGATCAACGTGTTTTCGCCCACCGACCCGGCGCATGTCAGCGCTCCGTCGGACGCCAAGGCGGAAACGATGAAGGACGATTCCGGGCCATTCCTGCGCATCCAGTCCGGCGCTTCCGGTTCGGCGATCAGCTTCGATGTCGGGCAAGGCGTGCTGGAGAAGCTCGCCGGCAAGCACGCCGTGTTCGATATCGTCGCCCGCGCCGAGGACGGCAAGGACACGCAGATCTCGGTCGACTGCAATTTCGGCGAGCTTGGTGATTGCGGCCGCAAACGCTATGCGGTCGGCCAGCAGCGCAACGAATATCTCTTCGACGTGAAATTCCCCGACAAGCGGCCCGGCTCGGCCGGAACGATCGCCATCAACTCCGATTTCGACAAGCAGGGCAAGGCGGTCAACATTTACGAGATCCGCGTCTCCGTCGAGCCTTGAGCGCCGGCACCGGAGAGGGTGCGATCAACGATCGAGCAGCGCCTGCAGCGTCTCGATGCGGTCGGCCTCGTTGGCGGGCTTGTCCCAGCGCAGCCGCGAGATGCGGGGAAAGCGCATGGCAACGCCGGATTTGTGACGCGTCGAACGGTTGAGCCCTTCGAAGGCGACTTCCAGCACCAGCCCGTTGTCACGGTCGGCGCGCACCGAGCGCACAGGCCCGAAACGCTCGATCGTGTTGTCGCGGACATATTTGTCGATCTGCCTCAATTCCTCGTCGGTGAAGCCGAAATAGGCCTTGCCGACCGGCACCAGTTCCTCCTCGCCTTCCGCTCCGGACCAGACGCCGAACGTGTAATCGGAGTAGAAGCTCGAGCGCTTGCCGTGGCCGCGCTGGGCGTACATGAGCACGGCGTCCACCGTGTGCGGGTCACGTTTCCATTTGAACCAGGGCCCCTTCGGCCGGCCGGCGACATAGGGCGAATCCCAGCGCTTCAGCATCACGCCTTCGATGATCGGGTGCGGCGGCGCCCGGCGCAGTTCCTCCAGCGCCTGCCAGTCCGAGAACGCGACGAATGGCGAAAGATCGAAGCGGCTCGGGTCGAGCGTTTTCACGAAGTTTTCGAGGCGGACGCGCCGCTCCCGGAAGGGCAATCCCCGCAAATCCTCCGCGCCGACCTGCAAAAGGTCGTAGCAACGCATGAAAGCCGGATATTGCTGCTGCATCTTCAGTGACACCGTCTTGCGGTTCAACCGCTGCTGGAGATCCGAGAATGTCCCTGTCGCTTCCCGGGGATCGCCGACCAGCAATTCCCCGTCGAGCGTGGCCGAGAAAACCATCGCCTCGGCGAGGTCGGGAAAGGCGCCGGAGACATCGTCGCCGGTGCGCGAATAGAGCCGGCGGATGCCGCCTTCCGACACCGCCTGGACGCGGATGCCGTCCCATTTCCACTCGGCCACGTAATCGGCGGGGTCGAGCCTGTCGAGATCGCCGTCGCCGACCGGGTTGGACAGCATCACCGGCCGGAACAGTGCCCGCGCGGCCCTCTCGGGCTTTGCGGCCTTGCCTTCCAGCCATGCGAACAAGGCTGTGTACGGCGGCGACAGCCCGTGCCAGAGTTCCTCGATCTCGGCGACGTCGACCTTGCCGAAATCCGCCAGTGCCTGCTTGGCCAGCCGCGCCGACACCCCGATGCGCAACCCGCCGGTGACCAGCTTGATGATGGCGAAGCGGGCCGAGATGCCGGCACTGTCGAGCAGGTTTGACAGCACTTTCGGCCCGTCGGAGCGGCTCGCCGCCTGCAGCTTCGCGACCACCTCACCGAGCGTCGGCTCACGGTTCGGTATGGTTCCGGGCGTCTGCGGCCAGACCAGCGACACGGTCTCGGCGAGATCGCCGACATAGTCGTAGGAATAGCCGAACAGCACCGGATCCATGCGTTCGGTCACCAGGGTGCGCAGCATCGCCGGCTTGATCGCGGCGATGTTGAGGTCGCCGGTGATGGCAGCCAGCGCCAGCCCGCGATCGGGATCCTCGACGCTGCGGAAATAATCGGTCAGCAGCGTCAGCTTGCCGTTGCGCGACGGCGTCAGCACAAGGCGGTCGAGCAGTTCGGCGAAGCGATTCATGCCATCAATCGCCCTCGTCCTCATACCCCACCAGATGCAGTGGCCGCGCAGCGATCCCTTCGAGTTCGCACCAGCGCACCAGCGCCTCCTCGCGGCCGTGTGTCACCCAGATTTCCTCTGCGCCGGTCTCCTTGATCGTGGCGGTCAGTTCGTCCCAGTCGGCATGATCCGAAATGATCAGCGGCAGCTCGACGCCGCCCTGCTTGGCGCGCTGGCGGATGCGCATCCAGCCCGAGGCGAAGCAGGAGATCGGATCGGGAAAGCGCCTCGCCCAGCGATCGGCGAAGGCGGCCGGCGGACCGACGACGATGGCGCCGGTGAAATCATCCTTGCTGGCGCTCTCCACTGTCGCCGGCTCCAGCGTGCCGAGATCGATGCCCTGGCTCTGGTAATAGTCGCTGAGCTTGGCCAGCGCGCCGTGGATATAGATCGGCCTGTCGTAGCCGGCGTCGCGCAACAGACGCATCACCCGTTGCGCCTTGCCCAGCGCGTAGGCTCCGATGAGATGCGAGCGTTCGGGGAACTGCGCCGCCGATTTCAGGAGCCGCGCGATCTCCTCCTCGTCCGGCGGGTGGCGAAACACCGGCAGGCCGAAGGTTGCCTCGGTGATGAACACATCGCACGCGATTGGCTCGAACGGCAGGCATGTCGCGTCCTGCTGCCGCTTGTAGTCGCCGGAGGCGACGATGCGCATGCCCTGATGCACGACCGCGATCTGCGCCGAGCCCAGCACATGGCCGGCCGGATGAAAGCTGATGTCGACGCCGTTGAAGGCAATTCGCTCGCCCAGTCCTGCCGTCTGTGTCGTGCCTGCAAAACCCTCGCCATAGCGAAGCCTCATGATGTCCAGCGTCTGCTGCGTCGCCAGCACCGAGCCGTGGCCGGAGCGTGCGTGGTCGGAATGGCCGTGCGTGATCAGCGCCCGGTTGACCGGCCGCACCGGGTCGATGAAGAAGTCGCCCGGCGGGCAGTAAAGGCCCTCGGGCCGGGGATGGAGCAGGTCGCTGGCGCGCATCGTTCCAAGATAGTGGCTAATTCGGGCGCGGGAAGCCTGTTGCAAGAGACTGCTGACTCGTCCTACAGCCACCCGCCGGGCAGCAGTCAGGCAACGCACTCTGAGGCCTGCGGATGCCTCTGCTGCGAAAAAGCCCCAATCGCATGCCGGATTATGTCGGGGCAGTGTCGTACGGAGGGATTTTCCATGCGCTGGAACATGATGGCCTTGGCCTCTTGCCTCGTTATGGCGGGCTGTGTCGGCAACTCCATGTCCGAGCGCCAGGACGAAAACGTCCAGTCTTCACTGCAGTATGACAGCGTGCCTTGCGGCCAGTTGCTGGCGCAACGCAACGCCCTGGCTCGGCAATACAATCTGTCCCAGCAGGCCAAGCCGACATTCTCCAACCCCGCGATGGGCTTCGGCCCGTTCATTCCGGATATCCGCTCCAAGACCAAGCGCGATGCCGACAAGGCAAGCGGCGAGATCGACGCCATGAACCGGTCTATCGAGCGCCGCGATTGCGGCAAGCCGGACAAGCAGAAGAAGTTCGCTCTGCCCGGCTGACGCAGGTCGCCTAAGGCGATCCCGATGACCACATGCCAGCGGCCTAATATCCCGCTTTGCGGTCCACCAGGTTCTCCAGCTTTTCGCCCCGCTCGAAGGCGTCCATCTGGCGCAGCATGATCGGCGCCAGGTGGACGGGATCGGACGTGGCCGCGGCATGCGGCGTCACGAACACTTTCGGATGGGCCCATAGCGGGCTGGTCTTCGGCAGCGGTTCGACCTCGAACACGTCGAGGCTCGCTTCCTTCAGCGTGCCGTCGTCCAGCGCGCGCACGATGTCGGCATCCTTCTGCAGGCGGCCGCGACCGGCATTGATCAGCACCGAGCCGCCAAGACCGTTGCGCTTGCGCAATTCCTTCAGCACGCCGTAATTGATGATACCCTTGGTATCCGGCGTCAGCGGCAGCAGCACGACCAGTATGTCTGTGGCATTGAGGAACGGGATAAGCCCGGCCTCGCCGCAATAGGTCGCGACACCTTCCATCGGCCGGTCCGTGCGCGACCAGCCATTGACCGCGAAGCCGAGCGACAACAGCGCCGACGCCGCCGCGCGGCCGAGACTGCCGAGCCCCATGATGCCGACAGAGATGTCTTCAGCGGTGCGCTGCGCCGGCTCGCGCCATATCTTCTTCGGCTGCTGCGACCGGTACAGCAGGCCCTGGCGGTGATGATCGAGCACCCGCCAGACGACATATTCGGTCATGTGCTGGGCCAGGTTGCCGGCGACGACCTTGACGATCGGCACGTCCGGCAGGCTGGGATCGGAGAAGATGTGGTCGACACCGGCGCCGATCGAGAAGATGGCGCGCAGATTGGGCAGCGACCCCAACAGGTTCGGCCGCTGTTTCCACACCACCGCATAGGTGATCGAAGGATCGCTGGCGCCGTCCGGCTCGAGCACCACCTCGCGCTCTGCGGACAGCAGTTCGCGCCAGCGCTGCGGGTGAAAGCCGGTGACGGCAAGCAGGATTTTGCCTTTTTCCATTTATGGATTTTGTCCTGTTGTTCGGTTTGGAGCAATTGCGGGAAAGGCGCAAGGCGGCTTTCCGACCGGAATTGCGAAGGAAGGAGTCACTCGCTGACGACCCCCGTCGGGGCGGTTTCTATCTTGAAGGCGGCCGAGATCAGCGCCCGAGTATAGTCGGTTTGCGGCTTTTCAAAAATCTGTTCGGAAGGACCGGCTTCGACGATCTGGCCATTGCGCATGACGATGACATCGTTGGCCAGGGCCCGGATGACCTTGAGGTCGTGGCTGATGAAGAGATAGGCGAGGTCATGCTTGGCCTGCAGGCTGCGCAGGAGGTCGACCACCTGCGCCTGCACGCTCATGTCGAGCGCCGAGGTCGGCTCGTCCAGCATGACGAAACGCGGGTTGAGCACCATGGCGCGAGCAATGGCGACGCGCTGGCGCTGGCCGCCGGAGAATTCGTGCGGATAGCGGTTGCGCGTCGCCGGATCGAGCCCGACTTCCTTCAGCACGTCGACCACCTTGTCGTCGCGCTCGTCGAGCGACAGCTTCGGCTCGTGGATCTTCAAGCCTTCTTCGATGATCTCGGCGATGGACATGCGGGGACTGAGCGAGCCGAAAGGATCCTGGAAGACGATCTGCAATTCGCGCCTGAGCGGGCGCATGGCGTTGAACGAGAGCTGGTTGATGTCGCGCCCGTTGAACTGGATGGTTCCGCTCGACGAGATCATCCGCGCCAGCGCCAGGCCGAGCGTGGTCTTGCCCGACCCGGACTCTCCAACCACGCCCAGCGTCTGGCCGGCCCGCACGGTGACATCGATGCCGTCGACCGCCTTCACATGGTCGACGGTGCGCCGGAAGAAGCCCTGCTTGATCGGAAACCAGACTTGGATGTCCTTGCCGGTCATCACGGGTGCCGCGGCGCTGTTGGCCGCGGGTGGCTTGCCCTTGGGCTCGGCCGCCAGAAGATGGCGCGTATAGGCGTGCTGCGGATTGGCGAAGATGTCCTTGGCAGGCCCCATCTCGACGATCTTGCCCTTGGTCATCACGCACACCCGGTCGGCGATCTTGCGCACGATGCCGAGATCATGGGTGATGAACAGCATCGACATGCCCTTGCGGCTTTTCAAGCCGGCCAGCAGCTCGAGGATCTGCGCCTGCACGGTGACGTCGAGCGCCGTCGTCGGCTCGTCGGCGATCAGGAGTTCCGGCTCGTTGGCCAGCGCCATGGCGATCATGACGCGCTGGCGCTGGCCGCCGGACAGCTGGTGCGGATAGGCGTCGAGCCGTTTCTGCGGATCGCGAATGCCGACCTCGTTGAGCAGGGCCAGCGTGCGCGCCTTGGCCGGGCGGTCGGCCATGCCCTGGTGCAGCTTCAGGATTTCGACGATCTGCTGCTCGATCGTGTGCAGCGGATTGAGCGAGGTCATCGGCTCCTGGAAGATCATGGTGATCTTGTTGCCGCGCACCCGTCGCAGTTGCTTCTCGTTCATGGCGAGCAGGTCGGCGCCCTGGAACAGGATCCTGCCCGAGGGGTGGCTGGCGCTGGGATAGGGCAAGAGCTTCAGCACGGACAGCGCCGAGACCGATTTGCCGGAGCCGGATTCGCCGACCAGCGCCACCGTCTCGCCCTTGGCGATGTCGAAGGAGATGTGATCGACGGCCAGCGACTGCTGTCCGCCTTGCGCAAAAGCGACGCTGAGGTCCTGGACCGAGAGCAAGGGGGCGTCGCTCATCGGAACGTCTTGCGCGGATCGAAGGCGTCGCGTGTCGCCTCGCCGACGAAGACCAACAGCGACAGCATCAGCGAGATGACGACGAAGCCGGAAATGCCGAGCCACGGCGCGTTGAGATTGCGCTGCGCCTGCTTGAGCAATTCGCCGAGCGAGGCCGAGCCCGGCGGCAGGCCGAAACCGAGATAGTCTAGCGAGGTCAGCGTCGAGATCGAGCCTGAGAGCAGGAACGGCAGGAAGGTCAGTGTCGCCACCATGGCGTTGGGCAACAGGTGCCGGAACATGATGGTGCGGTTGCGCACGCCGAGCGCGCGCGCCGCGTTGACGTACTCGAAATTGCGCGCGCGCAGGAATTCGGCCCGCACCACGCCGACCAACGCCACCCAGGAAAACAGCAGCATCAGCCCGAGCAGGATGAAGAAGCCCGGCGGCAATATGGCGGCGACGATAAGCAGGAGATAGAGCACGGGAATAGCCGACCATATCTCGATGAAGCGCTGGAACAGCAGGTCCGTCCAGCCGCCGAAATAGCCCTGTAGGGCGCCGGCCGCGACGCCGATCAGAGCCGAGCCGGCGGTCAGGATCAGTCCGAACAGCACCGAGATGCGGAAACCGTAAATGACCCGCGCCAGCACGTCGCGCGCCTGGTCGTCGGTGCCCAGCCAGTTCCAGTTACCGACGCTGCAGGCCGGATCAGCAGCCCCCTGCGGGTACTGGTTGCAGCGCGTCTTGGCGTCATACTGCCAGGACGGCTTGGCCGGGGCTGCTTCGGGAATGGCATTGTTGACGGTCTGGTAGGAATAGCGGATTGGCGGCCAGATCATCCAGCCATTGGCGTTGATCTCGTCCTGGATCACCGGGTCGCGATAGTCGGTGACGGCATAGAAGCCGCCGAACTTCTCTTCGGGATAGGCGACCAGCACCGGAAACAGGATCTCGCCCTTGTAGGAGGCGATGATCGGCTTGTCGTTGGCGATGAATTCGGCGAACAGCGACAGCACGAACAGGACAAGGAAGATCCACAGCGACCAGTAGCCGCGCCGGTTGGCCTTGAAGTTCTCCAGGCGGCGCTTGTTGAGCGGCGACAGAAACGGCCGCGGCATCCGCTCCGGCACGACCCCGGCGGTAACACTTGCCTCCGACATCAAACGTCTCTCCGCTCGAAATCGATGCGCGGATCGACCCAGGTGTAGATGAGGTCGGACAGCAATCCGACGAACAGGCCGAGAAGCGAGAAGATGTAGAGGTTGGCGAACACCACGGGATAGTCGCGTTCGACCACCGACCGGAAGCCGAGCAGGCCGAGCCCATCGAGCGAGAAGATGTTTTCGATCAGCAGCGAACCGGTGAAGAAGGCCGAGATGAAGGCGCCGGGAAAACCGGCGATGACGATCAGCATGGCGTTGCGGAAGACATGGCCATAGAGCACCTGCCGTTCCGAGAGGCCCTTGGCGCGGGCGGTCACCACATATTGCTTGCGGATTTCCTCCAGGAAGGAATTCTTGGTCAGCAGCGTCGTCGTGGCGAAGGCCGACAGCACCAGCGCCGTCAGCGGCAAGGTCATGTGCCAGAGATAGTCCCCGATCTTGGCCGGCCATGACAACTGGTCCCAATTGTCCGAGACGATGCCGCGCAGCGGGAACCAGTCCCAGAACGAACCACCGGCAAACAGCACCATCAGCATGATGCCGAACAGGAAACCCGGAATGGCATAGCCGACGATGACGACGCCGCTGGTCCAGATGTCGAAGGGGCTGCCGTCCTTCACCGCCTTGCGGATGCCGAGCGGGATCGAGATCAGGTAGGACAGGAGCGTGATCCACAGCCCGATCGAGATCGACACCGGCATTTTTTCCAGGATCAGGTTGAGCACCGAAATGTCGCGGAAATAACTGTCGCCGAAATCGAACCGGATATAATTCCACAGCATCAGGCCGAAGCGCTCGAGCGGCGGCTTGTCGAAGCCGAACTGCTTCTCCAGCTTCTTGATGAATTCCGGATCGAGCCCCTGCGCGCCGCGATATTTTGAACCGACGTCACCGGCGGCATCGAAATTACCGCCGCCCGCATCGCCGCCGCCACCGCCCAGACGGTCGCTGCCGCCCTGGTTCGTCAGCTTGGCGATGACCTGCTCGACCGGGCCGCCGGGCGCAAACTGGATGACGGCGAACGAGATCGCCATGATGCCGAACAGGGTCGGAATCATCAAAAGGATGCGGCGCAGGATATAGGCGCCCATCAGATGGTGCCCTCCCGACGCATGTGATTGGCGAAACCGTCGATGAACGCGCCTCTTTCCCCGTCACTATACGGGCAGAGGATGCCGGTCCACCCTCCGCAACTGCGGCGCAGCTGCTGCGGAGGACGGGCAGGCAGGTGAGGGGCGGTGCTTACGCCCGCAAGAAATTCAGCCTTTGCCAATTTTTGCCGCCTTGCCCTTGTCGAACCACCACAGCGTCTCGACCGGAAAGCCGAAATCGGGCTTTTGCTCGACGAAGCCGAACATGTCCCAATAGGCGACGCGGTGATTCGCCAGATAGTATGTTGGAATCCAGTCCAGCCGCGCGCGCAAGACCCGATCGAGGGCTCTGAGCGCGGTGACGAGTTCGGACCGGCTTCGCGCCTTGCCGGCTGCCACGATCAACGCGTCGATGGCCTTGCTTTCTGTTCCGGGGTAGTTGCGCTGCCCCGGGATTTTCGCCATTCGAGAATCATAGAGCATCTCCAGGCTGTCATCAGTCGGCGTCGCCCCGATCGACCAATGCAGCACGGTAAGATCGAAGTCGAAATCGCTCTGCCGCTGTTCATATTGCGCCGAATCGACCTGCCGGATCGAAGCGTCGATCCCGATCGCCTTCATATTCTCGGACCATGGGGTGTAGATGCGAACGATGCCGTCATCCTCCGTCAGCATTTCCACCCGCAGCCGCTCGCCCTTGTCGTTGACGACGAAATTGCCCGCCCGCTTCCAGCCGGCTTGCGCGAGCAATCTCGAAGCCTCGCCCAGCAGCTTGCGGTCATGGCCTGACCCGTCGGACAGAGGCTGCGTCACGGCTTCGCCAAAAACCTCCGGTGGCAACTCGGCCCGGAATGGCTCCAGCAGGACCAATTCCTCAGGCGAGGGCAAGCCTTCGGCCTTGTAATCCGACCGTTCGAAGTTCGATTGAGAGCGCTCGTAAGAGCCATAAAACAACGCCCGCTTCATCCATTCGAAATCGAAACACCGGGCGATCGCCCGTCGCACCCGCTCATCGCGGAATTGCGCACGACGCTGGTTCAGTGCGACGCCCTGCATGTCTGGCGTCTTCTCGCCGGGAAATTCCCGTTTGACGACCTTGCCGTCCTTGAGCGCCGGAAAATCGTAGCCGGTCGCCCAGACCCGCGCGGTAAACTCCTCGCGAAAATGCGTGTCACCCTTCTTGAAGGCTTCGAACGCCGCCTGCCGGTCGAGATAGAAGTCGATGCGGATACGGTCGAAATTATACTGGCCGCGATTCACCGGGAGGTCGCGGCCCCAATAGTCGGCCACGCGCTCATATTCGACTGTCTGTCCCGCGGCCACTCGCCCCATTTTGTATGGTCCCGAGCCGAGCGGCGGCGTCATCGTCGAGGCATTGAAATCATTGACCGCATAAAAGGCCTTGGACACGATCGGCATCGCCACGATCCTGAGGATGTTTTGCGCGGACTGTTCGCCGTTGAAGGTAAGGTTGAGGGTGAGCGGATCCTCGGCGACCGCGTCGGTCATATACCGCAACGCCTGGGAAAGGTTCGGATGCCCTTGCTCTTTGTAAAGCTTCAACGCGAAGACGACGTCTTCGGCGGTTAGCGGCGAGCCGTCGTGGAAACGCGCTTGCGGTCGCAGCGCGAAGCGGAAGCCGTTGCGGTCTTGCGACAAGGTGACGGACTCGGCAAGCAGGCCGTAGACCGCATCCGGCTCGTCGAGCGCGCTTGCCATCAAGGAATCGAAACAGAGTTCGGTGCGCGGCGGCGCATCTCCTTTCAATACCAGGGAATTCAACGTGTTGAAGGTCAGGAAGCTTTGGTTGAGCGTGGCGTTCGGCGGCGCGAAATTCATCTGGCCGCCCTTGGGTGCATCCGGATTGACGTAGTCGAAATGCGTGAAATCCGGTTTGTATTTGAGGTCGCCATAGGCGGACAGGCCGTGCAGTTTGGTGCCGGTCGCAATATTGGCAAAGGCTTTTCCGGGCAACAGGGCGGCGACAGCGGCGGCACTGCCCAGGCCCAGGAAATCGCGACGGGGCAGCACCGCCATCAATTGTTGCCCTTGTATTTGGCCGCCAGCGCCTTTTCCTTCTCCGGATCGATCCACCAGGAATTCTGGTCGGCGCCGATATAGCTCGGCTGTTTGGCGGGAATGCCGAATTTGTTCCAGTAAGCCAGCCAGACCACGGCTCGATAGTACTGCGGCACGACGTAGTAGTTCCACAGCAGCACGCGGTCGAGCGCGTGGGTGGCGGCAACCAGGTCCTCGCGGTCGGTGGCGAAGATGATGCGATCGACCAGGGCATCGACGACCGGGTTCTTGATGCCGGCGTAGTTGCGCGATCCCGGCCTGTCGGCGGCCTTGGAACTCCAGAAGTCGCGCTGCTCATTGCCAGGCGATTCCGACTGGCCGAGTTGCCCGATAATGACATCGTAGTCGAAATTGTTGACGCGGTTGACGTACTGGGTCTGGTCGATGATGCGCAACGTGGCGTCGACGCCGATCTTGCGCAGATTGGCGATATAGGGGCTGGAGATGACTTGGTCGGTGTCGTTCCAGCCGAGTATCTCGAACTTGAACGGCTCGCCGGTCTTGGCATTGACCATCTTGCCGCCCTTGATCACCCATCCAGCCTTGGCGAAGAGGTCGACAGCCTGCTTCAGGTATTTGCGCTCGGCTTGCGGCGAATCGTAGACCGGCAGCTTGAATTCCTGGGTGAACAGTTCGGGCGGCAGCTTGTCGCGATACTGTTCAAGAATTTCCAGCTCCTTGCCTTGCGGCAAGCCGCTGGAGGCCAGTTCAGTTCCCTGGAAATAGCTGCTGGTGCGAGTGTTGAACCCGTAGAACAGCGTACGGTTCATCGTCTCGAAGTCGAAAGGATAGGTCAGCGCGGCCCGCACCAGGCGGTCCTGGAACAGCGGGCGCCTCTGGTTGAGCATGAAAGCCTGCATCGGCTCTGGCGAGGTGGTCTTGAATTCCTGCTTGATGACATCGCCGGCCTTGACCGCCGGGAAATCATAGAATGTTTTCCAGCGCTTCGAACTGTTTTCCGGTTTGATGTCGTCAAGTCCGCCCTTGGTGAAGGCCTGCCAGGCGGCATTGTCATCAAGGATGTAGGTGAAACGCTGCCTGTCGAAATTCTCGCGGCCGACCTTCACCGGCAGCTTGGCACCCCAATAGTCCGGCACGCGCTGCCAGACGATTTCCGAGCCAGGCTTGAAGCTGGCGATCTTGTAGGCGGCGGAGCCGAGCGGCGGCTCCAGCGTCGGCCTGGTGACGTCGCGCTTCTTGCCGTTGGCATCCGTGCCTTCCCACCAATGTTTCGGCAGCACGGCGAGGTCACCCAGGATTTTAGGCAGCTCGCGGTTGCCCTTCTGGCTGAAATGAAACTCGACTTCGCGATCCGAGACGGCCACGGCATCCGTGACATTCTCGAAATAGCGGCTGTACATCGGGCTGTTCGCCTTCAGCACCTGGAATGACCAGATCACGTCGTCGACGGTGATAGGCTGGCCGTCATGCCATTTCGCGCGGGGGTCGAGCCGGTAAGTCGCCGAGGAAAAGTCGGCCGGGTATTTGTAGGCGTCGGCGATCAGCGGATGGCTGACACTGCCTTCGTCGGTCGCCTGCTCCATCAGCGTGTCGTAGAGCAGGCCGCCGCCGAACCCGACCAGGCCGGCGGCCGGTGAACCCTGCACGATATAGGGATTGAAGCTGTCGAAAGTGCCCAGTACCACCGAATTCAGCGTGCCGCCTTTGGGTGCGTTGGGGTTCACGTAGTCGTAGTGCTGGAAATTGTCGCCATATTTGGATTCGCCGATCAGCGATGAGGTGGTGCGCCACTCATCGGCCAGGGCCGCCTGCAACCCCGCGGCCAGCAGGGCCGCCGCCAGCAACGATTTGAGAAGCACTGGGCCAAGCGTCATCCACTGTCCTCTTCGCGATGCGTGCCATCATCCAGAAAGGCAATCTAGATGATTTGCCGCGCGTGAAAACCGCCATGCGCGGCTTTGTCGCCGTAGAGGCGGTTTTCCTAACGAAAAAGCCGGGCAGAACCCGGCTTTTTCAAGGTCGTCGAGACTATATCCGATTTATTGAGCAGGCGCCGGTGCCGGGGCGGCCGGAGCTGGTGCGGCGGGAGCCGCAGGCGCCGCCGGCTTGGCGGGAGCTGCGCCTTCGGCCGGCTTGGCCGGTGCGGCCCCTTCGGCGGGCTTGGCGGGGGCGGATGCATCGGCGGCAGCGCCCGGCGCGGGCAGCGGCTTGGGATTGTCCGACAGCGTGCGCAGATAGGCGATGACGTTGGCGCGGTCTTCTTCCTTCGGCAGGCCGGCAAAGCCCATCGCCGTGCCTTTCACGAATTTTTTCGGCGAGGTGATGAAGTGGTTGATGTTGTCGTAGGTCCACTTCTCGGTGCCGCCCTTGGAAAACTCCTTCATGCCGGCCGAATAGGCGAAGCCCTCATGCTCGGCGACCGGGCGGTCGATGAGATCCCACAAATCCGGGCCGACCTTGTTGGGGCCGCCCTTCTCGCCGGAGTGGCAGGCCTGGCATTTCTTGAAGATGGCAGCGCCCTGTTCGGCACTTGCGTTGGCCAGAAGATCCGCGATCGGCTTTTCGGCGGCTGCCGGAGCGGCGGGGCCGCCCTCGGCGGGCTCGGCGGCCTCGATGGCGAAGCCGGGCTTTTCCGGAGCGGGCGAGGCAAACAGCGCGTCCGACACGATGCCGACCGAGAACACCACGAAAACGGTTCCGAGCAATCCGGCGAGCAGCTTGTTGACTTCGTTGGAATCCATACGCCCCTTGCTCCCTTTTCCGGCGGACCGATCCGTCCACTCCGTCCGTCGGTATCGAGACCTGCCCTCCAGAGCCGGTCAAATCGCGCGGAAACTAGGTCTTTTGCTCCGGCGTTGCAACACCTATAAGGGCGCTTCCAGTGAGACCTTTTGCCACTTTCCCCTCCTCGTTTCGAACGCCCGCCAAACCGATGTCCACCTTGATCCTGATCCCCGCCCGCATGGCCTCGACCCGGCTCCCCGGCAAGCCGCTGGCCGACATTGCCGGCGCCCCGATGATCGTCCATGTCGCGCGCCGCGCCGCCGAGGCCGGGCTTGGCCGTGTGGTGGTGGCGACCGACACGCAAGGCGTGGCGGAAGCGGTGCGCGCGCATGGTTTCGAGGCGGTGATGACGCGCTCGGACCACGAATCGGGTTCGGACCGGATATTCGAGGCCCTGACGGTGCTGGATCCGGCAAACAAGGTCGAAACCATCGTCAATGTGCAGGGTGACCTGCCGACCATCGATCCCGCGATCATCGTGGCCTCGCTCAGGCCGTTCGAGGACAAGGCGGTGGACATCGCCACGCTCGGCGTCGAGATCGAGCGCGACGAGGAAAAGACCAATCCCAACGTCGTCAAGATCGTTGGCTCGCCATTGTCGGCCACCAGGCTGAGGGCGCTTTATTTCACCCGGGCCACCGCGCCCTGGGGCGAGGGCGCGCTCTATCACCATGTCGGTCTCTATGCCTATCGCCGCTCGGCGCTCGAGCGCTTCGTGGCGCTCAAGCCGTCGCCGCTGGAACGCCGCGAGCGGCTGGAGCAGTTGCGGGCGCTGGAAGCCGGCATGCGCATCGACGCCGAGATCGTGCGGTCGCTGCCGCTCGGCGTCGACACGCCGCAAGACCTGGAACGGGCCAGGACGATCCTTTCAAACTGAGCGCCGAACCGACACCCCTTCAACGAGAATTGGCCATGCCTGAAAAGACCAACAGAATATCCTTCCAGGGCGAGCCCGGCGCCAATTCCGACACCGCCTGCCGTAACGTCTATCCCTCGATGCAGCCGCTGCCGTGCCCGACCTTCGAGGATGCGTTCAACGCGGTCGAAACCGGCAAGGCCGATCTCGCCATGATCCCGATCGAGAACACCATCGCCGGGCGCGTCGCCGACATTCACCATCTGCTGCCGGAATCGAGGCTGCACATCGTCGGCGAATATTTCCTGCCCATCCATTTCCAGCTGATGGTGCTGCCAGGTGTGAGGCGTGACGAGATCAAAACCGTGCACAGCCACATCCATGCGCTCGGCCAGTGCCGCAAATACGTCCGCAAAAATGGCTGGAAGGCGGTTGTCGCCGGCGACACGGCGGGCGCGGCCAAGATGGTCTCCGAGGTCAAGGACCGCACCATGGCGGCCTTGTCCCCGGCATTGGCCGCCACGCTCTACGGCCTCGACATCATCGAGGAGAATGTCGAGGACACCGATTCCAACGTCACGCGCTTCGTCGTCCTGACCAAGAACAAGCAGTGGGCCGAACGCCCGTCGCCTGACGCCAAGATGATGACGACCTTCATCTTCCGCGTCCGCAACGTGCCGGCCGCGCTCTACAAGGCGATGGGCGGTTTCGCCACCAACGGCATCAACATGACCAAGCTCGAGAGCTACCAACTCGGCGCCTTCACGGCGACACTGTTCTACGCCGACATCGAGGGCCACCCCGACGATCCGCTGGTCAAGCTGGCGCTGGACGAGCTTCGCTTCTTCTCGCGCGAAGTGCGGATCCTCGGCGTCTATCCGGCGAGTGAGTCACGCGAGCAGTGGAAGGTAGCGGATTGAGCTACCAGCCAAGGGGCACATAGTCGATCTCCATGAAGGTCTCGACTTCAGGAATCCAGCGGTCGCGCACGAAGGCGACGTGGTCGGGATGGTCGTTGTACCTGGTATAGGCGGCCTGGTCGGCGAATTCCATGGAGAAGCCGAACTGGTAGTCGTTCTTGGGGCTGACCTGGCGCAATTGTTCGAAATGGGTGA
Source organism: Mesorhizobium sp. B2-1-3 (assembly GCF_006442495.1). NCBI lineage: Bacteria > Pseudomonadati > Pseudomonadota > Alphaproteobacteria > Hyphomicrobiales > Phyllobacteriaceae > Mesorhizobium > Mesorhizobium sp. B2-1-3. Next base: position 41,115 of record NZ_VFWL01000009.1, on the reverse strand, counting down.
CGCCCCTGATCGCCGAGAGGAATTTTTTGGCGTCGACCAGGAACCTTTTTTCCTCCAGCGAGTGCGGCGGATGCTTCAGCGTGAACACGACGGTATGGCGGATCATTTCCCTCTCCTGATTTCCATTATTCGCTGTCGACCCAGGCGCGGATCAGGTGATGCGCGATGGCTCCCTTCGGCGGCGTGATCAGATTGCCCGGATGCTCCCTGGCCAGCATCAGGCGCACCTCGTCGCGCAAGAACCAGCGGCAGTCTTCCAGCTCGTTGAGGTCGGCCTGGATGTCTTCATTGAGCGGCTCGCCGAAGCAGCCGATCATCAGCGAATAGGGGAATGGCCAGGGCTGGCTGGCGTGGTAGACGACGCGGCCGAGCCGGATGCCGGCCTCCTCCAGCGTCTCGCGGCGCACCGCCGCCTCGATCGTCTCGCCCGGCTCGATGAAGCCGGCAAGGGCGGAGTACATGCCCGGCGCGAAATGCCGGCCGCGCCCGAGCAGGCATTTCTCGCGCGTCGCCGTCAGCATGATCGCCACCGGATCCGTGCGCGGAAAATGCTCGGTGCCGCAATTCGGGCAATGGCGCTTGTAGCCGCCGGCCCGCATTTGTGACTCGGTCCCGCATTTGCTGCAGAAACGATGGCTGGCGTGCCAGGCGAGCAGTGCGGCGCCCTGCGCCATCGCTCCGGCGGCCGCTTCGTCGATCAGGCCTTGCATGTAGACCGAGCGGTAGTCGATGGCCTTGACTGTTTCGGGAAGCTGTTCCGGCTCGAGACCGGCGGTCACCGCCAGCACCGGGCCCTGGTCGGAGAATCCAAGCAGCACACCGCTGCCGGGCAAGGTCTGGAAGGGCAGGCTTTCGGCGACGCCGAACCAGGGATCGAAGCTGCCGTCACGAACCTTCAGGTAGAGCCGGCCGCCCTGCATCAAAAGCAGCCTGGTTCCGGGATCGGCGAGCGCTTTGTCGACCGAATCGTCGGCGCGGTTCTCGGATTGTCGGTCGATACTGTTGCCGGCGAAGCCGACGAATTGGCTCGGCTCGCGCAAGGGCGCGTCAAACAGGCTAAAGCTCATGCGGACTCTGGGCGTTCGGGATGGACATGTTCGGGATGGACACGGGAAGGCTTATAGCGCCGCCCTTATCGTTTCGGCAAACCGGCGCAGCTCGGAGCGCTGATAGGGCTCGCGCAGGCCGTGTCCCCACACCGGGCCGGGCCAGCCGGGATCGCCTTCCGAACGGGCGATGACGTGGATGTGCAGCTGGCGCACGATGTTGCCGAGCGCGCCGGTGTTGATCTTGGTGCAGCCGGTCACCTTCTTCAGCGCCTGCGCCACCATATTGGTCTCGAAGGTCAGCATTGTCTGGTCGAGCGGCGTCATGTCGTGGATTTCCTCCACGCCCGGCCGCTGCGGCACCAGAAGCAGCCATGGCCAGCGGCGGTCGTTCATCACGCGCAGTTCACACAGCCCAAGCCACATCAACTGCTCGCTGTCCGCCTCCAGCCGGGTATCCAGCGTGAATCCGGCCTTCAGGCCCGGCAGCATCGGCGTTTCCCTTGCTTTTGGTGTTTTCCTCAGAGTCATGAACGCTAGAGCGGCTGCATCGAGGCTGCAAGCGAATCTCGTGGCTGGTGCAGCCGATTTGCCTGCGCCCTTGCATTTCGTCGCCGAATTGCCGATATGGACGGAGGGAGGTTGGTGGTGGACGATCCACTCGCCAACCGGGTCAGGTCCGGAAGGAAGCAGCCCTAACGAGCCCGGAACGGGTCATTGTTCCAGCCTCCCACCTCATCGGCCCTTCTCGCGACGTTGACGACGCATTGCAGCGCGGGCGAAACTATGCGCAGGAATCGGCCGCCTTTTGGCGCGGCCATTTGGAGTTTTGCGGGCGAATGAGCGAAGCCGGAAATTCGGGACCAAAAAGCCTGGAGATAGGCAAGGCTGGCGCCTATCGCGTGCTGGCGCGCAAGTACCGTCCGGCGAATTTCTCCGAACTGGTCGGCCAGGAGCCGATGGTGCGCACGCTCACCAACGCTTTCGCCACCGGCCGCATCGCCCAGGCCTGGATGTTGACCGGCGTGCGCGGCGTCGGCAAGACCACGACCGCGCGCATTCTCGCGCGGGCCCTGAATTATAAAACGGCAACAATCGACCAGCCTTCCGTCGACCTTGCCGTGCTCGGCGAGCATTGCCAGGCGATCATGGAAGGCCGCCATGTCGACGTCATCGAGATGGATGCCGCCTCGCACACCGGTATCGACGACATCAGGGACATCATCGAACGGGTGCGCTACGCGCCGGTCTCGGCCCGCTACAAGGTCTACATCATCGACGAAGTGCACATGCTGTCGACGCAGGCCTTCAACGGCCTGTTGAAGACGCTGGAAGAGCCGCCGCCGCACGTCAAGTTCATCTTCGCCACCACCGAAATCCGCAAGGTGCCGATCACCGTGCTGTCGCGCTGCCAGCGCTTTGACCTGAGGCGCATCGATGCGGCTGTGGTGAAGGCTGATCTCGCCCGGATAGCGGGCCTGGAAGGCATCGAGGCGGAAGACGACGCGCTGGCGATGATCGCGCGCGCGGCCGAGGGGTCGATGCGCGATGCTCAATCGATTTTCGACCAGGCCATCGCGCATGGCGGCGGTGCGGTCAGCGCCGAAGCCGTGCGCGCGATGCTGGGTCTCGCCGATCGCGCCCGCGTCGTCGATTTGTTCGAACATGTCATGAAAGGTGACGTTGCCGCGGCACTGGCGGAATTGCGCGCGCAATACGACACCGGCGCCGATCCGGCCGCCGTGCTGACCGACCTTGCCGAATTCAACCATCTCGTCACCCGGCTGCGTTTCGTGCCGGCCGCCGCCGACGACGCGGCGCTGTCGCAGGACGAGCGCGAGCGCGGCGCAGATTTCGCGCGGACGCTCTCGATCAAGGTGCTGTCGCGGACGTGGCAGATGCTGCTCAAGGGCATCCCGGAGGTGCAGTCCTCCAACCGCCCGGTAAGTGCTGCCGAGATGGTGCTGATCCGGCTGGCGCACGCGGCCGACTTGCCGACGCTGGACGAAGCATTGAGATCGCTGGAGAACGGCCTGCCGGCGCCGGGCGCGGCGCCGCGTTCGAACGGCGCGCCGGCGAGCCCCGGTAATGGCGGCGCTCCTGGTGGCAACGGCGCCAGCGCAGTGGCGCAGGCGCGCATGCCCGGCGGGTCGGGCGGCGCGCAGACCATGCGGCTGGTGGAAGCCGCTCCGGCCGCCTTCATTGCGCCTGTGCAGCCGGCGCCGGAGGCGCAGCCAATACCGCTGAAATCGCTGGCCGATATTGTCGCCCTTGCCGACGCGCAGCGCGACATCGCCTTCAAGGTGCTGGTCAAGCGCTGCATCCGCCTCGTGCGCATCGAGCCCGGCCGCATCGACGTCAGCCTGACCGACGATGCGCCCAAAATGCTGCTCAACGATTTGACGACCAAGCTGCGCGCCTGGACCGGCCGCAACTGGCTGGTGTCGCTGTCGAAGGAAGAGGGCGGCCAGACGCTGGCCGAAATGGAATCGACCAGGCGCGAGAACGCTTTGCTCGATGCCAAGAGCGATCCGACGGTCGCCGCCATCCTGGCGCGTTTTCCCGGCGCCAGGATCATCGACGTGCGCATTCCCGACGCGCCGGAAGCCGACGCGGTCGAAGCCGAAGTGCCGGTCGAGCCGCCGGCGGACGACGACGAACCCTGACGAAACCACGACTTTGCAAAGGATCGGACCATGAAAGATCTTCTCGGCCTCATGGGCAAGGCGAAGGAAATGCAAGCCAAGTTCCAGGCTATGCAGGACGAGATCGCCACGGTCGAAGCCGTCGGCCAGGCCGGCGGCGGCCTGGTCATTGTCACGTTGACCGGCAAGTTTGAGATGAAGTCGCTGAAGATCGACCCGTCTCTGTTCAAGGAGGATGAGGTCGAGATCCTCGAAGACCTGCTTCTGGCCGCTCACAATGACGCCAAGGCCAAGGTCGAGCAGATCATGCAGGAAAAGACCAAGGCGCTGACCGCCGGCCTCCCGATTCCGCCGGGAATGAAACTGCCGTTCTAGATGCATGTCGCCCAAGAGTGTGCGACGGTTTTGGGGATAACGACATGCATAAAGCCAAAGACTAGTTGGCCATGGCCGAAGAGCCGTCCGAAAGGCTGATCGAGCAGCGTATCCGCAACAGGATCTACGAGATCCTGGAAATCCTGGCCGATTCTGATGCCGGCGTCGATCTCGTCGGCATCAAGGGCTATTTCAACCTGTTCGAGGATTTCGTGCATCGCCCCTCGATCGAAGCGGGCACTTCGGCGCTCTCGAAGGAAGAACGCGCCATCGTGCTGGAGATCGCGGATTTCCTGGAGGCTGCCGGAGAGGCCAACCCCGATTTCACCAGGTCCGAGTTCATCGACAGCGACTGGCCGGGAAAGATCGCGCCGGTCGCCCGCAATGCGCGAGCATTGTTCCTGAAGCGCGGGCTGTTCTCGGAGAAATTCGAAGAAATTGAGCCAGGACGGCCGGCAGCGATTTCAGCCGAGCGATAATGCATGTCGTCCAAAAGCGGTCTCGGCCTGGACAAGGGCGTGCATAAAACAAAGGCTTGAAGTCCGGATCTTGCCACGTAACTGTGCCAGTTTGGCAACAGCATCTCACCAATAACGTTTTAGCCATCATTTTGCCCGAAAGTGTCTCATTCTTGCCGCAGCCTGGGGGCGGGCATCGAAGTGAGAGGGTTACCTGTTGATTGCCACGCGATGGAAGACGCCGCTGTTGCTCGGCGTCGTCACGTCTCCCCTGTTCCTGGCCGCTTGCAGCCAGACCGCGTCACACGGCATGTCCAGCCTGACCGACGCCATCACGCCGAGTTTCCTGAGCTCTCGCGGCTACCACACGCCGAAGGACAGGGAATGCCTGGAAAGGGCGATGTTCTTCGAATCCAACCGGTCGAGCCGCGATGGCATGATCGCCGTCGGCACTGTCGTGATGAACCGGCTGCGCTCCGGCAAACATGGTGACACCATCTGCGCGGTGGTGGGCGAGCGCGGCCAGTTCGCGCCCGGCGTCATGACCAGGCCGATGAATTCGCGTGCCATGCCCGATGTCGAGGAAGCCGCCGACGCCGTGCTCAAGGGCGAGCGCAAGGCCAAGCTCAAGAACACGATGTATTTCCACACCGCGGGCCTGCGCTTCCCCTACAAGAATATGCATTACACCATGGTCGCCGGCGGCAATGCGTTCTACGAGAAGCGCGGCCGCAACTGGCAGCCGCTGCCGGACGAGCCGACGGTCGCGGTCGCCTCGGCCGAGCAGCCATCAGCCTTGCCCGGAGTTGCCGCGACTCGCGTCGCTTTCGCCGAGCCGGCGGCCAAGACATCCGATCGCACCGCTGCGGCCTACGTGACTGCCGCGGCGGAGCCGGTGCGCTCCGGCAAGGCGGCCCAGCAGACCTACGTGACGGCATCGGCTGCGCCGGCCGCAAAGTCTGCGCGCGTCCAGGAAAAGCCGACGATGGTGGCGATGCAGGAGCCGATGGAGGAACCGGACGCCGCTCGTTTTGGCGGGACCTTGAACACGAAGGTCATTTCCTCGGTGCAGGGCGCGCCGCAGGAAGCGGCGATGGGATTCCAGTCGACGCCTGAGAACACCGATGCCATCGGCGCGATGATCGTCAGCCAGAGCCGTCCGCTCGAAACCAACTGAGGCGGGCCGCACTTGACGGCCTGCCGGTGCTGGTTGGAGACGCGGTCCGGACGCAAAACCGCTTCGCACTTTTCGCGGAATTGCTCTAGATCAGGGCAATGTCCAAGCGAATCGCGGGTCCCGAGATCGAACGCCTGATCCAGCTCCTGGCCAAAGTGCCGGGGCTCGGTCCCCGCTCGGCCAGGCGCGCCGCGCTGCATTTGATCAAGAAGAAGGAACAACTGCTGTCGCCGCTCGCCGCCGCCATGGGCGAGGCGGCCGACAAGGTGCGCATCTGCTCGACCTGCGGCAATGTCGACACGTCGGACCCCTGCATGATCTGCACCGATCCACGCCGTGACGCCGGCACGCTGATCGTCGTCGAGGACGTCTCTGATCTGTGGGCGCTGGAGCGGGCGGCGGCGATGAACGTGCGCTACCACGTGCTGGGCGGCACGCTGTCGCCGCTCGACGGCATCGGCCCCGATCAGCTCAACATCCGCTCATTGGTCGACCGCGTCGCCGGCGGCGAGGTCAAGGAGATCATCCTGGCCGTCAATGCCACGGTGGAGGGCCAGACCACGGCCCATTACCTGACCGATCAATTGTCCGGTTTCGAGGTGAAGATAACGCGGCTGGCCCACGGCGTGCCGGTCGGGGGCGAACTCGATTATCTCGACGAAGGCACGCTGGCGGCAGCGCTGCGCTCCAGGACGGCGTTTTGACGCGATTGCGAGGAAGGATGCTTGTCACGATGATCCCGCATCCTCAAAAGTTGGCGTTCCGTGGCGCCCCCCTCTGTCCTGCCGGACATCTCCCCCTCAAGGGGGGAGATTGGCAATTTCGCAGCCGGCATCTCCTTTTCAACGGCGGTGTTTGGCGAAGGCAGAGACAACAGTCGATCTCCCCCCTTGAGGGGGAGATGGCCGGCAGGCCAGAGGGGGGCGCCAAGGAACGCGGCCTCCGCAAGTTCTGCTTTGCGTTTTTCCTGGCGATACTGGCTGCACTGTTCCTCTCCACCCCCGCCTCGGCCGCCAAAGTCGACAACCAGTTCCGCGCCTGGCTGCGGAACGATTTGTGGCCTGACGCCAAGGCAAAGCGCATTTCCAAGCAGACCTTCGATGCCGCTTTCGACGGCGTCAAACCCAATCTCAAGCTGCCCGATCTTGTCATGCCCGGCGAGAAGCCGAAGACGCCGCAGAAGCAGCATCAGGCCGAGTTCGGCTCGCCCGGCGCCTATTTCGCCGAGAAGACCATCCGCGCGGTCACATCGGGCGGGCGGACGCGCGAGGCGGCCAACGCCAGTACACTCGCCGCGATCGAAAAGCGCTATGGCGTGCCGGGCGAGGTCCTTTTGGCGATCTGGGGCCGCGAAACAGGGTTCGGCGCGGCGAAGATGCCTTACGACGCCTTCGAGGTGCTGGGCACCAAGGCGTTCATGTCGACGAGGAAGGACTTCTTCCGCACCGAGCTGCTGGCGGCGCTCGAGATCGTCCAGCGCGGATTGGCCCCGGTGGATGCGATGAAATCGTCCTGGGCCGGCGCGCTCGGCCAACCGCAGTTCATGCCGACATCGTTTCTCAAGCATGCGGTGGATTTCGATGGCGACGGGCGTGTCGACATCTGGAGCTCGACGCCTGACGTGCTCGCCTCGATCGCCAACTATCTCGTCCATTATGGCTGGGTGAGGGGACGTGGCTGGGGCTTCGAGGTGACCGTGCCCGAGAGCGTCTCCTGTTCGCTCGAAGGCCCCGACCAGGGCAAGACAATCTCGCAATGGGCCGCAATGGGCATCAAGCGTGTCGGCGGCAAGGCATTCCCGGCGAGCGAGCTGAAGGCCGAGGGCTTCCTGCTGATGCCGGCCGGCCGCAGCGGCCCAGCCTTCATCGCCACGCCCAATTTCTACGTGCTGAAGCAATACAACACCAGCGACCTCTATGCCCTCTTCATCGGCCATGGCGCCGACCGCATCGCCCATGGCGATGCGAATTTTTCCGGCAGCTGGGGTGCGGTCGGTGACCTCCACCGCTCCGACATCGCCGCCCTGCAGCGGGCGCTGGAGGCCAAGGGCTATGATGTCGGCAGTGCCGACGGACTGCCCGGCTTCAAGACCCGCCGCTCGATCGGCGCCTGGCAGGAAAAGAACGGCAAGCCCGCCACCTGCTTCCCCGATGCCGGCCTGGTCGCTGCTCTGAAGTAACTCCCACGTCAGGGTTTTTTCTCGAATGCGGGCCTCTGTTGGCCTTCGCATGCTCCGGCTCGCCCGCCTGCCACTATGATCCAGTGAGCCGACGCATAAATGCTCGTTGCCCGCCGCGAGGCCGCCGGATATGCTGTTGACCAACTGGACAAAAACCACGACGGTAAGTGGTCAAAGGGGGCCCTTGTCGGCCTGGAAAAACACCGCAACCCTGAGCCGGGAACTCAGGTCAACAAAACAGGGAACAATCACCATGATGATGGAAAAGCTTGCTCTACGATCCCGCATTCTGCTTGCGGGTGCCGCAATGTCGGCGCTGCTTCTGGCGGGAGCGCCGGCTGGCGCGGTCACGCCAGCCGACACGCTGGTCGAAGGCTTCGCCATCGATGACATCATCTCCATGGATCCGGGCGAGGCATTCGAGCTGTCGACCGCCGAGGTCACCGGCAACACCTATGACCTGCTGGTCCGGCTCGACCTCAGCGACACCTCCAAGGTCAAGGGCGACCTCGCCGAAAGCTGGACCGTCTCGGACGATGGCCTGACCTACACGTTCAAGCTCAAGCCCGGCCTGAAATTCGCCTCGGGCAACCCGATCACCGCGGCCGACGTCGCCTATTCGTTCGAACGCGCCGTCAAGCTGGACAAGAGCCCGGCCTTCATCATCGACCAGTTCGGGATCAGCGGCGACAATGTCGCCGAAAAGGCCAAGGCGGTCGATGACACCACCTTCCAGTTCATCGTCGACAAGGCCTATGCGCCGAGCTTCGTGTTGAACTGCCTGTCGGCCACCGTCGCCTCGGTCGTCGACGCCAAGCTGGTCAAGGAACATGTCGCGGCGGTCACGCCGAGCGCCGACTACAAATGGGACAATGATTTCGGCAATGCCTGGCTGAAGACCGGCTATGCCGGCTCGGGCGTCTACAAGCTGCGTGAGTGGCGCGCCAACGAGGCCGTCGTGCTCGAACGGAACGACAATTACTACGGCGAAAAGGCAAAGCTTGCCCGCGTCATCTACCGCAACATGAAGGAAAGCTCGGCACAGCGCCTGGCGCTTGAGGCCGGCGACATCGACGTCGCCCGCAATCTCGAGCCGAACGACCTCGACGCCACTGCCAAGAACGCCGACCTCACCACAACCAGTGCGCCGAAGGGAACTGTCTACTACATCAGCCTCAACCAGAAGAACCAGAACCTCGCCAAGCCCGAAGTCCGTCAGGCCTTCAAATATCTGGTCGACTATGACGCGCTGAGCTCGACCATCCTCAAGGGCATCGGTGAAATCCACCAGACTTTCCTGCCCAAGGGCGTGCTCGGAGAACTGGACAAGAACCCGTTCAAGCTCGACGTCGCCAAGGCCAAGGAACTGCTGGCAAAGGCAGGCCTGCCCGACGGCTTCAGCGTGACCATGGATGTGCGCACCGGCCAGCCGACAACCGGCATGGCGGAATCGATCCAGCAGACGCTCGGCCAGGCCGGCATCAAGCTTGAGATCATTCCCGGCGACGGCAAGCAGACGTTGACCAAGTACCGCGCCCGCAACCATGACATCTATATCGGTCAGTGGGGCCAGGACTATTTCGATCCGAACTCCAATGCCCAGACCTTTGCCTCGAACCCGGACAATTCGGATGAGGGCAAGTCCAAGACGCTGGCCTGGCGCAACGCCTGGGATATTCCGGACCTGACCAAGCAAACCGAAGCCGCTTTGCTGGAGAAGGATTCGGGCAAGCGCGCCGACATGTACAAGGATCTGCAGCAGAAGATCCTCGACACCAGTCCCTTCGTCATCATCCATCAGCAGCTGGAAGTCGCCGGGTTGCGCAAGAACCTCAAGGGTTTCGCGCTCGGCCCGAGCTTCGACACCAATTTCGTTGGGCCGGTTTCCAAGGAATAGCGCCGGCGGATGAGCGTAGCTGAAAATCAGGCGGCGGCAGGGCGCGGCAGCGCCCGCGCCGTCACCATTTTCTCATCGATCGGTCGCTTCCTGGTGATCGCGATCACGACCTATCTCGGTCTGCTCGCGGTGACCTTTTTCATTGGCCGCGTCATCCCCATCGACCCGGTGTTGGCCGTGCTCGGCGACCGGGCGCCGGCCAATGTCGTGGAACGCACGCGCCGCGAGATGGGTCTCGACCTGCCGCTGGTCGAGCAGTTCTATATTTATGTCAAAAATGCCCTCAATGGTGATTTCGGCACCTCGGTGCTGACCACCAATCCGGTCATGACCGACATCCGCCGCGCCCTTCCTGCAACGACGGAACTGGCGACGTTGGGGACACTGATCGGTGCGCTGTTCGGCGTGCCGCTGGGTGTGCTGGCCGCCGTCAGGCGCGGCAGCCTCATCGACCAGGTCGTCCGCGTCATCGGCCTGATCGGCTATTCCGTGCCGATCTTCTGGCTTGGCCTGCTCGGGCTCGTCCTGTTCTACGCCAAGCTGCAATGGGTGGCTTTCCCGGCACGGCTCGACGTCGTCTACGAATACACCTTCACGCCGATCACTGGCTTCTATCTTCTCGACTCGGCGATGCAGGGGCAGTGGGATGTCTTCTGGGACGCCTTCCGCCACATCATCCTGCCGGCCTCGCTGCTCGGCTATTTCTCGCTCGCCTATATCAGCCGCATGACGCGCTCCTTCATGCTCAACGAACTCACCCAGGAATACATCGTCGCCGCGCGCGCCAAGGGCCTGTCGGAAACCCGCATCATCTGGGCTCATGCATTGCGCAATGCCGCCGTGCCGATGGTGACCGTGATCGCGCTCTCCTATGCCGGGCTGCTCGAAGGTTCGGTGTTGACCGAGACGGTCTTCTCCTGGCCCGGCATCGGCCTCTACATCACCAATTCGCTGCAGAATGCCGACATGAACGCGGTGCTCGGCGGCACCATCGTGATCGGTTCGGTGTTCATAGCCATCAATCTTCTGTCCGACCTGCTTTACCGCGTGCTCGACCCGAGGACCAAGGTTCGATGAGCAGACGAATCCCGCTTTCGGCCTCGGCTGCCGCCAATCGCCCCCACTCCGGCCCTTCGGGCCACATCTCCTCTTGCCCGGGGGAGAGGAAGAGCCGGTCGCACGCCTGGCGCCTTTCCTCTCCCCCGTCGAACGGGGCAGAGTTGGTCTGCGAAGCAGACCGGAGTGGGGGCCGACAGCGCCAAGAGGCATCGTCATGACCGCCTCCGACGCCGCCCCCCTCTCCCGCCGCGACTGGCTGCTCAGCGAGCGGCCGGCCTCGCGCATGCAGGCGAGGCTCGGCCGCGCCTATGTCGCGTGGCGGCGTTTTTCCGCCAATCGGCTGGCCTTTCTCGGCCTGCTCATCATCATCGCGCTGCTGGTCATTGCCGCCCTTGCAGGGGTGCTGGCGCCTTATTCGCCGACTTTCGGCGATCTGAAGAATGCGCGCCTGCTGGCGCCAAGTGCTGAGCACTGGTTCGGCACCGACGATCTCGGCCGCGATATCCTCTCGCGCATTCTCTACGGCTCGCGCTGGACGCTCTATGTCGTTATCCTGGTCGCCATCATCGCCGCCCCCATCGGCCTCGTGGTCGGCACCGTCGCCGGCTATGCCGGCGGCTGGACCGATGCCATACTGATGCGCATCACCGACATCTTCCTCGCTTTCCCCAAGCTGATCCTGGCGCTGGCCTTTGTCGCGGCCCTCGGCCCCGGCATCGAGAACGCGGTGCTCGCCATCGCCATCACCTCCTGGCCGCCCTATGCCCGCATCGCGCGTGCCGAAACGCTGACCGTGCGCAATTCCGATTACATCAAGGCGGTGGAACTGATGGGCGCCTCGCCCTTCCGCATCGTGCTGCGCCACATCATGCCGCTCTGCATCTCCTCGCTGATCATCCGCGTGACGCTCGACATGGCCGGCATCATCCTCACCGCCGCCGGCCTCGGCTTCCTCGGGCTCGGCGCGCAGCCGCCGCTGCCCGAATGGGGCACGATGATCGCTTCGGGCCGCCGTTTCGTGCTCGACCAATGGTGGGTGGCCGGCGCGCCGGGCTTCGCCATCCTGATCGTCAGCCTCGGCTTCAACCTGCTGGGTGACGGCCTGCGCGACGCGCTCGACCCGCGGAGCGGCGACCAATGAACGGCGAAACGAGGACACGGCCGGAACGCGCATTGCTCGAAGTCGACGATCTGCGCGTCACCTTCCCGACGCGCACCGGGCTGATCGAGGCGGTGCGCGGCGTTTCCTTCTCGCTAGGCCGCGAGCGGCTCGGCATCGTCGGCGAGAGCGGCTCGGGCAAGTCGCAGACCGGCCGTGCCATCATGGGGCTGACGCCGCCCCAGGCGCGGATATCGGCGAAGAGGCTGGCTTTCGACGGCATCGACCTTCTGGCCGCATCGCCACGTGAGCGCCGCGCGCTGCGGGGCAATCGCATCGCCATGATCCTGCAGGATCCGAAATATTCGCTCGACCCGGTGATGAGCATCGGCCGCCAGATCGTCGAGACGCTGCGCACCCATGAGAAGGTCTCCAAGGCCGAGGCGCGGGAGCGCGCGCTGGCCATGCTGGAGGCGGTGCAGATCCGCGACCCCCGGCGTGTCTTCGACCTGCATCCGCACGAGGTCTCCGGCGGCATGGGCCAGCGCGCCATGATCGCCATGATGCTGATCGCCGGGCCGGAAATGATGATCGCCGACGAGCCGACCTCGGCGCTCGACGTCACCGTGCAACTCGACGTGCTCGGCATTCTCGACCGGCTGGTCGGCGAGCGCGGCATGGGGCTGATCTTCATCTCGCACGATCTGCGCCTGGTCTCGTCCTTTTGCGACCGCGTCATCGTCATGTATGCCGGCAAGGTGGTGGAGCAGCTCAAGGCCTCCGAACTCGGTCGCGCCCAGCATCCCTACACGCGCGGCCTGCTCAACTGCATGCCCAAGATCGGCGCCGATCGTCACCCGCTGCCGGTGCTCGACCGCAAGCCGGAGTGGGCGGCATGACGTCAGCAATTGCCGTCGACGGGCTGGAGGTCATCTTCGACCGCTTTCGCGCACTGAAGGGCGTCAGCCTGGACGTGCAGCCGGGCGAATCCTTCGGCCTGGTCGGTGAATCTGGCTCCGGCAAATCGACGCTGCTCAGGGCGATCGCCGGCCTTGCGCCGGTCGCTTCGGGCAGCATCACGGTCAACGGCAAGAAGCTCGGCGCGCGCCGCGACAAGGCCTTTTACCGCGAAGTGCAGATGGTGTTCCAGGATCCGTACGGTTCGCTGCACCCGCGCCAGACCATCGACCGCCTGCTGCAGGAGCCGCTCGCCATCCATGGCTTTGCCGACGGCGAAAAGCGCATCCAGCGGGCGCTCGACGAGGTCGGCCTCGGCAACGGCTTCCGCTTCCGCTACTCGCATCAATTGTCGGGCGGCCAGCGCCAGCGCGTGGCGATCGCGCGCGCGCTGATCCTCGAACCGTCGATCCTGCTGCTCGACGAGCCGACCTCGGCGCTCGATGCCTCGGTGCAGGCCGAGGTGCTCAACCTGCTCGAGGAAGTACGCCGGCGGCGCAAGCTGACCTTCCTGATGGTCAGCCACGACCTCGCCATCATCACCCATATGTGCGAGCGCCTGATGGTGATGCAAAGCGGCGAGGCGGTGGAGAATTTGACGGCGGGTGACTTGGTCGAGCGGCGCGTGACGAAGGATTACACGCGCAATCTCTTGCGGGCCAGCGACGGGTTTGTGAGAGCTATTTGAATTCGCTTGTCTTGCGAACCGATCGTCTTAGGGGACGTCATGAAGGAATGGCAGTTTGCAGATCCTCCTAACGTCGGGGTGTTTTTGGACAGGGGCATAGTAACCCGGGGCGACTGGATCGCATATGTCTCGCATGACGATGACGACGGCAGTTGGCAATTCCACAACAGCGAAACCGGAGCTGTTGAAGAAGGCGACATAATGATCGTGAGCCTGCAAAGCGTTTTGCAGCGGGATGAAAGCATCCAAATCTTGGCCGACTTGCCGGAAGGCTGGCATGCCTGGCGCAGCTCAAAATCGTCACCTTGGCAGCGGGCAAAATCGCGTCCCACACCCACCAACGACAACGAATGACTCGGCAATGTCTCAGGTCTGAGCTTGCACCGGTTCGCCGGTCTCCAGAGCGGGCGGCTCATCCCGACGCTTCGGCTCCTTGATCCTGAACCACGTCACATAAAGCGCCGGCAGGAACAGCAGCGTGATCGCAGTACCCGCGATGATGCCACCCATCATCGCGTAGGCCATCGGTCCCCAGAACACTTCGCGCGCGATCGGGATCAGCGCCAGGCTGGCGGCGGCGGCCGTCAGGGCGATCGGCCGCATGCGGTGTTCCGTCGCTTCGATGACGGCGGCCCAGCGGTCCTTGCCCTCTGCGACAAGGTCCTCGATCTGCACGATCAGGATGACCGAGTTGCGGATCAGGATGCCGATCAGCGCCAGGACGCCGAGAATGGCGACGAAGCCGAGCGGCGCGCCGCTCGGCACCAGGGCCGCCACCACGCCGATCAGCCCGAGCGGCGCCACCGCAACGACCAGGAACAGGCGCTGGAAGCTCTGCAGCTGGACCATCAGGATGGTTGCCATCACAAACAGCATCAGCGGCACGACGGCCGCGATCGGCCCCTGGCTCTTGGCGCTTTCCTCAACGGAGCCGGCGGTCTCGATCGAATAGCCCGGCGGCAGCTTGGCGATGAAGGCATCGACCGAAGGCTTCAATTCGTTGACCACCGTTGCCGGTAGAACGTCGCCGACCAGGCCGGCCCGCACCGTGATGGTCGGGATGCGGTCGCGTCGCCACACCGTCGGCTGTTCGAGCTCGTAGCGGAAGTTGGCCACCGCCGCGAGCGGGATGGCCTCGCCGGTGCTGGTCGGCAGTTGCATGTTCTGCAACGTCTCGATCGAACCGCGTTCGGCCTCGCGCGAGCGCGCCACCACATTGATCAGATAGGTGGCATCGCGCACTTGCGTGATGGTGGCGCCGCCGACGGTGCTGTTGAGCGCGCTGGCGATGTCGGAGGAGGTGATGCCGAGCTGCCGCGCCTTGTCCTGCAGCACGTCGACCCTGAGCACGCGCTGCGGCTCGTTCCAGTCGAAGGTCGGCGCGGCGAGTTTGGGATTGGCTGAAATCACGCCGGCGAATTGCTGCGCCAGCGAGCGCACCGTCTGGATGTCGGGCCCGCCGACGCGGTACTGCACGGGCCGGCCGACAGGCGGTCCGAGTTCGAGTAGCTTCACGAAGGCGTCGGTACCGACGAATTCCTCGCGCAGCAGCTTTTCCAGCGCCGGCTTCACCCGGTTGCGCGCCTCGATGCTCTTGGTGACGATGACCGTCTGGCCGAAATAGGGATTGGCCGGTTGCACGTCATAGGCGAGCACGAACCGCACCGCGCCCTGGCCGATATAGGACGAGAAATGGTCGATGTCGGGATTGCCGACCAGCGCCCGCTGCTCGAACCGCTCCATCTGCTCGCGCGTGTCGGCGATCGAGGAATTCTGCGGCAGATTCCAGTCGACGATCAGCTCCGGCCGGTCCGATGGCGGGAAGAACTGCTGCTGCACCAGACCGAAGCCGGCGATCGACCCGGCAAACAACAGCACCGTGGCGATGATGGTCAGCCAGTGATGGCGCACCGAGCCGACAAGGGCACGCCGGAACAGCGAGGTGAAGCGGCCCGGCTGGTCGTGATGCTTCGTCTTCATCGCCGCCGGCAGGATGGTGACGCCGAGCAGCGGCGCGAACAGCACCGCCACGATCCACGACACCAGCAGCGACACGGCGATGACCACGAACAGGGTGAAGGTGTATTCGCCGGCGGCGCTGTTGTTGAGGCCGATCGGAATGAAGCCCGCGACGGTCACCAGCGTGCCGGTCAGCATCGGAAAGGCGGTCGATGTGTAGACATAGGTCGCCGCCTTGCGCAGGCTATCACCGACCTCCAGCCGCGCCACCATCATCTCGACCGCGATCATCGCGTCGTCGACCAGAAGCCCGAGCGCGATGATCAGCGCACCGAGCGAGATGCGCTGGAGCGAGATGCCGAGATAGGACATGACCGTGAAGGTGATGGCCAGCACCAGCGGGATCGACAGCGCGACGACGAAGCCGGCGCGCATGCCGAGGCTGATGAAGGAGACGGCCAGCACGATGGCCACCGCCTCGAACAAAGCGCGCGTAAAGCCCGAGACCGCTTCCTCGACGATGACCGGCTGGTCGGCGACCAGATGCACGCCGACGCCTACCGGCAGGTCTGCCAGCACCTTGTTCATCGCCTCATGCAGCGCCTCGCCGAATTTGAGCAGATTGGCGTTGGGCTTCATGCCGATGGCGAGCCCGATCGCATCCTGGCCGTTGAAGCGGAACAGTGCCGTTGGCGGATCGACATAGCCGCGCGTGATCGTCGCCACGTCGCTCAGCCGGAAGAAGCGGTCGTTGACGCGAAGATTGATGGCGCGAAGGCTCTCTTCGGAGGTAAACTGGCCGCCGACCCGCACGCTGATGCGTTCCGGGCCGGACTGGATTACGCCGGACGGCGTGATCGCGTTCTGCGCTTGCAGGCTTGCCACGATCGCCTGTTGGTTGAGGCCGAGGGCCGCGATCTGGCGGGTCGAGAATTCAAGATAGATCGCCTCGTCCTGGGCACCGACCAGGTCCACCTTGCCGGCATTCGGCACGGTCAGGATTTTTGTCCTGACATCCTCGACATAGTCGCGCAGCTGGCGCGGCGTCAGCCCGTCCGACGTGAAGGCATAGATGTTGCCATAGACGTCGCCGAAACGGTCGTTGAAAAACGGCCCCTGGACGCCTTGCGGGAACTGCGCCTTGATATCGTTGACCATGTTGCGCACCTGAATCCAGTTCGGCACGACATCGCGCGCCTTGGTGGTATCCTTCAGGTTGACGAAGATGACGGTCTGGCCGGCTGTGGTGACGGATTTCGTGTAGTCGAGGCTGTCGAGTTCCTCGAGCTTCTTCTCGATGCGGTCGGTCACCTGCTGCACCGTCTCCTTGACCGAAGCGCCGGGCCAATTGGCCTGGATGATCATGGTCTTGATGGTGAAGGCGGGGTCTTCCTCGCGGCCGAGGTTGAGGTAGGAGAAGATGCCGGCCGCAACGAAGACCAGCATGAAATACCAGACCATCGAGCGGTGGTTGAGCGCCCAGTCGGAGAGGTTGAAGCCCTTCATGAGGCCCCTCCCGCGGGCAGTTTGACCTTCTGGCCTTCGGTCAGGCTGTGGACGCCGGCGGTGACGACGCGCATTCCCGCTTCCAGTCCCTGAGCCACCGTGAAGGTTCCGCCGTTCCTGGAGGCAACCTTGATCTCGCGCGTGCTCACGCTCGATGTCTGCGCATCGACGATCCACACCCTGTCGGAGCCGTTCCTTTGGAAGAGCGCCGACAGCGGCAGTTCGATCGTCGGCTCCACCGTGGTCATGCGCGTTGCGGTCACGGTCGAGCCGAGCCGGAAGGCCTGCGGCGGATCGGTAAGCGTCAGCCGCACGCGCCGCGTGCGCGTCGATCCCTCGGCCTGCGGCGCGATCTCGCGCAGCTTGGCCTCGGTCCGGATCGTCGGCAGCGATTGCAGGATGACCTGGAACGGCGTGCCGGCCGTGAGATCGCCGGTCAACTGGTCGGGAATATCGACCACCGCTTCGCGCGGGTCCGAGCGCGCCACGGTGACGACCGTCTGGCCGGGGGAGACCGTCTGGCCGACCTCGGCGCCGACAGCGGTGACGACGCCGTCGAAATCCGAGAACAGCCTGGCATAGCCGAGCTGCTCCTGCGATTTGGCCAGCGAGGCCTTGGCCCGCTCGACACTGGCCTCGGCCGCCTTCCTCGCCTGCTGCGCGGCATCGAACACGGCTTGCGTGGTGTTGGCGCTGGCAAGCAATTGGCGTTGGCGCTCCTCGCTGGCGGCGGCGTTGGCAAACTGTGCCTCGGCATTGGAGAGCTCGGCCTTGGCCGCCTGGACCGACAGCTCCAAGGCGGTCGGGTCCAGTGCCGCGATCGTCGTGCCCTTGCTGACGATGTCGCCGACATTGACGTCGCGGGACACGACCCGGCCGAGCAGGCGAAAGGCGAGATCGGCGCTGACCTGCGGCTCGACCGATCCGGCGAAGCCGAAGACCTGCGTGGTGCGCGGCTCGACCACCACCGACAGCACCGGCCGGATGATCTCCGGCGGCTTCTCCTCCGATTTCGAGCAGGCGGCGAGCGCGCCAAGCGCGATCACGCCAAGCAGGAGGCGCGGCAGCCGGCTCATTGGCCCGCTCCCGATATCTCGATTTTCTGACCCGCACTGAGCAACTGTCCGCCCGCGGTGACGACGCTTTGGCCCTCCTCCAATCCCCTGGCGATGACGACGGTGCCGGAATTGAAAGCTAGCACCTCGACCGGTGCCATCGTCACCGTACCGGTCGAGGGATCGACGATCCAGACCGCCGGCTTGCCGGCGCTGGACGTCAATGCCTGCCAGGGCAGCAGGATCGCCTTGGCCGGTTTGGCGCCGACCGAGCCGATGACGGCCGCGCCCAGCGGCATGCCGGCGGGCGTATCGGCAATGCCGACCTTGACCCGGATCGAGCCCGACGCCGGATCGACCGCCGGGGAGATTTCGCGCACCTTGCCCGTTGCCCTGATCTGCGGGTCGGACAGGAGCGTGATCGTCACCGCCGGCGACGTCGGCGTCCTGGCGACCAACGTCTCCTGGACGTTGAACACCGCGTCGCGGTCGCCGTCCTCGGCGACGGTGAAGACGGTCTGCGCAGCCTGCACCACCTGGCCGGTTTCGACCTGGCGGGCGGTGATGACGCCCGCGGCGCCAGCCTTGAGTTCGGTGAAGGACAGGTTCTGCTTGGCATTGGCGAGCGCGCTCTGCGCCGCGTCGAGGCTGCCCTGCGCCACCTTCAATGCCTGATCGGCGGCGTCATAGTCGCGCCTGGTGGTGTAACCCTGGGCAAGCAGCGTCTTTTGCCGCTCGAAGGCGGCGGCGGACTGGGTCAACTGCGCTTGCGCCGCGTCGAGATCGGCCTGCGCCGAGCGCAAATCGGATTCCTGCTCCTGCGGGTCGATGCGGGCAAGCACCGCGCCCTTGTCGACATGCTGGCCGACATCGGCAAGCCGTTCGGCGACGCGGCCGCCGACCCGGAACGACAGATTATTCAGCGTGCGCGCCGCGATCACCCCGGTCAGCGCGGTTCTTGGCGCATAGTCGGCCATCGCCACGGTCTCGGTGCGCACCATGATCGGCAGCTTTTTCTCCGCCGCTTCCTGTTTCTGGCAGCCGGCCAAAAGCAGGGCGGCCGTGCAAGTGAAAAGCGCTACGCCGATGGAAAAAGACGAAAAATTGGAAGGTTTGGCCGATGGCGGCGAGACGGACGATGTCGCGTTCCTGCTCATGGGCTCCCTCAGCCGCAGGGCCGCTCGCCGATCGCGATGCCTCGCGGATCCCGGCACGATAGTCGATCTCCCGAAAAAGGAAACCGGACTCGTACCCGTATCAGTGATCCGACTCGGGTTTGCAAAGGCCTGACGACGGCCGGTCCCGGCCGGGCAGCTTTTCGTGATAGGAATTTTTTCCTTGATGAGGTGAAGGCAACTATGATAGATATTTGGATATGGTGCTGAGTTGCGCCAGGGACCCGCCGCACAGGCGGTTTTTCCGCTCAATGATCCTCAACAGCGCGCCGCGAAGGCTCCGAACCCTTCAACGCAGTCCGTTGCCTGGTACGGATATCGCCGGCTGGTCAGGCGCGATACCTCAGGCCCAATCGCCTGCCGGCGGTGCCGACTTGAGGAAAGCATGAAATAAGCCCAGAAGACATCTGATCAAGCAGAACGGGCGCCGGCCCTATGAGGGACATCATGAAGAACTCAGCCATTTCCGAACGCAAGAGCCAGTCGATCTCGCGCGGCGTCGGTATGACCACGCAGATTTACGCCGACCGGGCCGAGAACTCGGAGATCTGGGATGTCGAGGGCCGCCGCTACATCGATTTCTCCTCCGGCATCGCCGTCGTCAACACCGGCCATCGCCACCCCAAGGTCATCGAGGCGGTCAAGGCGCAGCTCGACCGCTTCACCCACACCTGCCACCAGGTGGTGCCCTATGAGAGCTATGTAAGGCTGGCCGAACGGCTGAACGGCATTCTTCCGGGCAAGTTCGAGAAGAAGACGATCTTCGTCACCACCGGCGCCGAGGCGGTCGAGAACGTCATCAAGATCGCCCGCAATGCCACCGGCCGCCAGGCCGTCATCGCCTTTGCCGGCGGCTTCCATGGCCGCACCTTCATGGGCATGGCGCTGACCGGCAAGGTCGTGCCCTACAAGGTCGGCTTCGGCGCCATGCCGGCCGACGTCTTCCACGCCCCGTTCCCGGTGCCGCTGCACGGCGTGTCGGTGGCCGATTCGCTTGCCGCGCTCGATCGCCTGTTCAAGGCCGACGTCGATCCGGCCAGGGTCGCGGCCATCATCGTCGAGCCGGTGCAGGGCGAGGGCGGCTTCTACGAAGCGCCGCGCGATTTCATGACCGCGCTGCGCAAGATCTGCGATCAGCACGGCATCCTGCTCATTGCCGACGAGGTGCAGACCGGCTTTGCCCGTACCGGCAAGATGTTTGCCATGGAGCATCATGAGGTGACCGCCGACATCACCACCATGGCCAAGGGCCTGGCCGGCGGCTTTCCGCTGGCGGCGGTCACCGGCCGCGCCGAGATCATGGATGCGCCTGGCCCCGGCGGGCTGGGCGGCACCTATGGCGGCAGCCCGATCGGCGTTGCCGCCGCGCACGCGGTGCTTGACGTGATCGAGGAAGAGAAACTGTGCGATCGCGCCAACTCGCTCGGCGCCAGGCTGAAGCAGCGTCTGGGCTCGATCCGCGACGACGTCCCCGAAATCGTCGACATCCGTGGCCCCGGTTTCATGAACGCGGTCGAGTTCAACGACGTCAGGAAGGGCTTGCCATCGGCGGAGATGGCCAATGCGGTCAGGCTGAAGGCGCTCGACAAGGGGCTGATCCTGCTCACCTGCGGCGTCCACGGCAACGTCATCCGCTTCCTGGCGCCGCTCACCATCCAGGACGGCATCATGAATGAGGCGCTCGACATTCTGGAAAGCTCGATCCGCGAGGTTCGCGCTGCCTGAAAGGGCGGCGCCCATTTCTCCTGACGGCTTACACCGGACCCGGTGAACGTGCCGTCAGGAGCTCGGATTCTGTAACCAGGCTGGAATGTCCATCTTGGCGTGCAGCACCCGCCAAACATCGATATGGTCGGTCTGTTCAAGATAAAAAATCAGGTATGGATAGCGCCTGACTTGCACGCTACGCAGACCAGGCAATCCAATTTCGTAGCCATATCTCAGAGAGCCCGATGCCGGATGGCTGGCTAGCAGTTTGTAGGCGTTTTGAAGCTCCTCGATGTAGCCCAATGCCGCGCGCGAACCAGCTTCTCGCGTATAGTAATCGACAGCATCCTCGACATCCCGCAGGGCTAGTTTTCGAGGAATGATCGCCTTTATGGGCACTTACTCTATTGGCCCTGCGCCCGTTTCCGCAGCGCGGCGAAATAGTCGTCGTCAACCGGAGCGCCCGGGGCGGACGATGCGCCCTCAAGGAGCAAGCCGCGCAGAAGCTGACGATCCTGATCGCGGCGGATCAATTCACGCACATACTCGCTGCTCGTGCCATAGCCGCGATCGGTCACTTGCTGATCGACAAAATGCTTCAAGCTTTCCGGCAGGGAGATGTTCATGGTGCTCATTCAGGCATTTTATAGCCTATGGCAAAAATTGGCAATCTTAGGCACTGGCCTCGGCTGACTCTTTGTTCTGGAACGCGGCCAGCGCCGCTTTCAATCCGTCCGGCCCCGCTGCCACCGTCTGTGGCGCCGGCGAGAAGCCGGCGCTCAGCATCTTGCGGCCGAGCATGTGGTCGCCGGGGCGGTTGACCGATTCGATGCCGAGCAGCCTGTCTGCGGCATAATGGTAGATCGAGAACTTGTTGTCGGCGAGATCGCCCAGCACGACATGGCTGTCGCCGCCGGATGTCAGACCGACCATCTGCAGCTTCATGTCGCCGATGTCGGACCAGAACCAGGGCACGGCCGAATAGGCGTCGGCATGGCCCGTTATGGTGCGCGCGGCAAGCCGCGCCTGGTCGGTAGCGTTCTGTACCGATTCCAGCCGCACGTCGCCCCCGGTGAACCAGTGTCGATAGGAGGCGGCGTCGCCGATGGCGAGGATTTCCGGCACCGAGCTGCGCATCTGGTGGTCGACGCGAATGCCGTTGGCGATGGTGAGGCCGGCTTCCCCGGCCAGTTCGACGTTGGGCAAGGCGCCGATGCCGACGACGACCATGCGCGCCGGCAGCCTTTCGCCAGACGAGGTGATCGCTGCCGTGACATGGCCGTTTTCGCCTTCGAGCCTTGCGATCGTGGTGCCGGTGAGAATGTGCACGCCGGTCGCTTCCAGCCGTTGGCGGACATGGCTCGCCACGATTGGCGCCACGGCGCGGCCAAGCAGCCGGTCGACCGCTTCCACGACCGTTACGGTGCGGCCGGCCGCGCGCAGCGTCGCCGCGATCTCCAGCCCGATGAAGCCGCCGCCGAGGATGACGACGTCTTCGCTCCGTGCGCTCAAGTCCCGGATCAGCCGCGCATCGGCCAGCGAGCGCAACGACACCACACCGGACAGATCCGCGCCGGGCAGCGGCAGGAGGCGCGGGCGCGAGCCGGTGGCGAGGATCAGATGATCGAAGGCAAGTTCGCCGCCGCCTGATATCTCCAAACGGCGACTGCCGGCATCGATGCGGTCGATCCGAACGCCCGGCCGGTAGTCGACGGCGTTGCCGGTGTAAAATGCCTCGCCACGCAAGGGTTGCGGCTTGGCCTCGGCATCCTTGATGAAGGTCTTCGACAGCGGCGGCTTGTGATAGGGCAGTTCGTTCTCGTCGCCGACGAGGATCACCGGCCCGTCGTAACCCTCCTCGCGCAGGCTTGCCGCCGCCTGCACGCCCGCATGTCCCGCACCGACAATGACCACGCCGTTCTTCATCGCATTCCGATCCCAAGCTTGATTTTAGGATGTCTCGCCACGTGGCAATTGTCTGGCGCCGCCGCAAGAGGCCATTTGCGGGTCGCACCCGGAACGGCGGCTGTCAATCGGACAGTTCGGCGATGAAGTCGGCACACGGTGCAGGCGGCTAAAGTTGACTATCGCAGTTTAGAATAATTCTAAACTGTTGTTTCGATTGAGTTTTCCTGTCGATTTTCGTTGACTTCCATCGGTCCTGAAGCTTTATGGGGCCTCGCGCATCGGCGCATCCCTTTGATGTCTGGGCCTTGAACCCTTTCGATTGGAGGCATTTTGGTGTCTTTCTTCTTCGACCCGCGCGACAGCGCGGCATGCCCCGCGAATGACGGCCTGCACATGGCCTGGCGCCGGTTGTCGCGCGCGCCGTTCACAAAATTCCCGAAAAACTGGAGAGTGATAATGACGGCACGACATGGCAGCAGGCTTGCGGCGATCAGTGCCACGGCGCTGCTGACGGCGGCGGTGTTCGTGCTGCCGGCCAAGGCCGAGAGCGATCCCAAGGCGGTCATCAAGACCTATGCCGACATCGCGCTTGCCAAATACGAGGATTCGCTGACCACCGCGCAGGCGCTCGACAAGGCGGTCGATACCTTGTTGGCCAAGCCTTCGGCCGAGACGCTCAATGCCGCCCGCGAGGCCTGGAAGGCATCGCGCGTTCCCTACCAGCAGACCGAGGTCTACCGCTTCGGCAACAAGATCGTCGACGACTGGGAAGGCAAGGTGAATTCCTGGCCGCTGGACGAAGGCCTGATCGATTATGTCGCCAAGAGCTACGGCACAGAATCCGACGCGAATTCGCTCTACACGGCCAATGTGATCGCCAACAAGGAGATCGAGATCAACGGCAAGAAGGTGGACGCCTCGAACCTTTCGCCGGAATTCCTCTCCGGCACGCTGCAGGAGGCCGGCGGCGTGGAGGCCAATGTCGCCACCGGCTACCATGCCATCGAGTTCCTGCTCTGGGGTCAGGACCTGCACGGCACCGGACCGGGCGCCGGCGAGCGCCCCTACACCGACTATGATCTCAAGAACTGCACCGGCGGCAATTGCGACCGCCGCGCGGAATATCTGAAGTCAGCCAGCACGCTTTTGGTGTCCGACCTCCAGGAGATGGTCGGCGACTGGAAGGAAGGCGGCGCTGCGCGCAAGAACCTGGTCGACGGCGAGCCGAACGCCGCTATTTCGGCCATCTTCACCGGCATGGGCTCGCTCTCCTACGGAGAACTCGCCGGCGAGCGCATGAAGCTCGGCCTGCTGCTGCACGATCCGGAAGAGGAGCATGACTGCTTCTCCGACAACACCTACAATTCCCATCTTTATGACGCCGTCGGTATCCGCGCCGCCTATCACGCCAGCTACACCAGGCTGGACGGCACCGTCGTTTCAGGGCCGTCGGTGGCGGACATGGTCAAGGCGGCCGATCCGGCCATCGACAAGGAACTGTCTGACAAGCTCGATGCCACCGTCGCCAAGATGGAGGCAATCAAGGCCCGCGCCGAAGGCGGCGAGGCTTACGACCAGCAGATCGCCGAAGGCAACACCGAGGGCAACGCCACGGTGCAGGCGGCAATCGACGCACTGGTCGACCAGACCAAATCGGTCGAACGCGCCGTCGGCGCGCTGAAGCTCAACGCCATCGCCTTTGAGGGTTCAGACAGCCTCGATGCGCCGGACAAGGTGTTCCAGTAAGCGTCGAAGCCTGGAAGCCCGGGCCGAAGTCACAAAGGGCTTCGGCGCGGGGAAGATAGAGTCAAGCCACACGGCGCGGAAGGCGCCGTCAGCCATCCGAGCAAGTTTATGCTGATCTGCCATTGCAACATCATCACCGAGAAGGAGATTGAGCAGACGATCGTCGGGCTGCTGG
The DNA here is from genome assembly GCF_006442495.1 of Mesorhizobium sp. B2-1-3. Classification (NCBI taxonomy): domain Bacteria; kingdom Pseudomonadati; phylum Pseudomonadota; class Alphaproteobacteria; order Hyphomicrobiales; family Phyllobacteriaceae; genus Mesorhizobium; species Mesorhizobium sp. B2-1-3. The sequence goes on along the minus strand of NZ_VFWL01000009.1, from coordinate 16,304 downwards.
ACCAGGATCCCTGGCAGCTCATCGTGCCGGCAAAAGTCTATCACGCCATGCACAAGCGCGGTCGCTGTTGCGGCTGCTTCCCAAATGTGGTCGAAGCGATCATTCGGGTCACCGAGAACTACCACGCCCGCTCGCAGGCGAGCGGCGTGGACATCGTTTCACATCTGGATCGCGTCAGAGGCCTGCGCGTCCAATACGGGAGCAGAACCCATGAAAGGCGAACCACAGATCATCGAGCGGCTTAACGAGGCTCTGTTCCTGGAGCTTGGTGCCGTCAATCAGTATTGGGTCCATTTCCGTCTGCTGGAGGACTGGGGATACGCCAAGCTCGCCAAGAAGGAACGCGCCGAATCGATCGAGGAGATGCACCATGCCGACAAGCTCGTGGCCCGGATCATCTTCCTGGAAGGGCACCCCAATCTGCAGTCCGTGGCGCCGCTGCGTATCGGACAGAACGTGAAGGAAGTGCTCGAATCCGACCTTGCCGGCGAGTATGACGCTCGCACCGCCTACAAGCGCTCGCGCGAGGTCTGCAACGAAGCCGGCGACTATGTCAGCATGAAACTGTTCGAGGAACTCTTGGCCGACGAGGAGGGGCACATCGACTTCCTCGAGACGCAGCTCGATCTGCTTGCCTCGATCGGCGAGGAAAAATACGGCCAGCTCAATGCCGCATCGGCGGACGAGGCGGAGTAAGGGCATGCGGGAATGCGGCGCACCCTAGCATTGCTGCGCCGCTGGCGGCGGGCCAAAGGGCTGTCGTCAAACAGAAAACCGGGAAGCGTCGTGCTTTCCGGTTCGGCCGCCATCATCCTTTTGGCCTTCGCCACGGGCGGGTCCGGCTCGCAGCAGCCCGCCAATTTCGCCGCCACGCGCACCGACCTCAGCCCGAAGGATCAGGCGCGCGTCACAGCCGTTACCAGGCCGACCAAGGACTTCTCGAAACCCGAGCAGTTCGAATTGATGCAAGGCGGCGCCGGCACATCCAGGAAGGACGTCAACCGCGATTCCTTCTCGCAATCCTCGGCCAACATCACCTTCGAGGAAGAAGGCACCTTCAAGCTGGGCAACGCCCTGTTCCGCAAGAATTGGGTCTCGTCGCCGTCCTCGACGCAGGCTTCCGACGGGCTCGGACCGCTGTTCAACGAACGCGCCTGCCAGAACTGTCATCTGAAGGACGGCCGCGGCCGTCCGCCGCAAGGCACCGGCAGCACGTCGATGTTCCTGCGGCTGGCGCGCGAGGCGAGCACCGAGGAGGAGAAGGCTGGGCTTGCCGACCACAGGCTGCTTAACATCCCCGATCCGGTCTACGGTTCGCAGCTGCAGGACCTGGCCGTCCCCGGCCTGCGCGGCGAGGGCCGGATGCGCGTCGACTACAGCGAGGAAAAGGTCGGGCTCGGCGACGGCGCCGTGGTTTCGCTGCGCAAGCCCGCTTACGCGGTCGATGATCTGGCCTACGGCCCGCTCGATCCGCGCACCACGCTGTCGCCGCGTCTGACGCCGCCGATGATCGGGCTCGGCCTCATCGAGCAGATCGCGCCTGCTGATATACTCGCCCATGCCGATCCGGACGACCGGGACGGCGACGGCATTTCCGGCAGGCCGAACATCGTGCGCGACGGCATGAGCGGCGCGCTCACCCTTGGTCGTTTCGGCTGGAAGGCGCAGACCGCGTCAATCCGCCAGCAGGCCGCGGATGCCTTTGCCGGCGACATCGGCATCTCGACGCCGGAGGAGCCCAAACACTGGGGCGACTGCACCGCCGCCGAGAAGGATTGCCTTGCCATGCCGGACGGCGTGCAGGAGCGGCTCGGTCCGGCCGAGGCGCCGGCGCCGGTCATGGACCTCGTCACCTTCTATTCGCAGAACCTGGCCGTGCCGGCGCGCCGCGACCTCGGCGCCCCGGATGTGCTCGCCGGAAAGAAACTCTTCTACGAGATCGGCTGCATTTCCTGCCACGCGCCGAAATTCGTAACCCGCCGCGACGCGCCCAACAAGGCGCAGGCCTTCCAGCTTATCTGGCCCTATTCCGACTTCCTGCTGCACGACATGGGCCCCGGCCTTGCCGACGGCCAGGCGGTGGGCGAGGCGACGGGCAACGAATGGCGCACGCCGCCGCTATGGGGCATAGGCCTCACCGAAACGGTCAACGGCAACAATTTCTATCTGCACGATGGCCGCGCCCGCAGCCTGGTCGAGGCGATTCTTTGGCATGGCGGCGAGGGCCAGAAGTCGCGCGACCGCTTCGCCGCCGCCGGCGCCGCCGACCGCGAGGCATTGCTCAAATTCCTGGAGTCACTTTGATGCTGAAGCGTTCCGCGCTGGTTCTCGTTCTTCCTCTGGCCCTGCTGGGCGCCACCCCCGCATGGGCGGCGGTGAAGGCCACTGACATCATCCAGCGGGCAATCGACGGCTTTGTCCGCCCGGCCTATGCCAGTCTGCACGACCGCGCGGCGGGCTTGAACAAGGCAATGCACGCGCTTTGCGAAAAACCCTCAAAGGGCGATCTCGATGCGGCTCGCGCCGAATTCTCGCGTACGGTGGATGCCTGGTCTTCGGCCGAGATCATCGGGTTCGGCCCGATCAAGGAAAACAACCGGCTGGAGCGAATGCTGTTCTGGCCGGATCGCAAAAGCATCGGCCTGAAACAGGTGCAGGCCGCGTTGGCCGCCCAAGACCCGAGCGCCACCGATCCGGCACAGCTTTCCGGCAAGAGCGTCGCCATGCAGGGGCTCGGCGCCTTGGAGTTCGTGCTCTACGGTGACGGCGCCGATGCGCTTGCCGGCAAGAACGATCCCTATCGCTGCGCCTATGGTGCGGCGGTTGCCGGCAACATCGAAACCATGGCCGGCGATGTCGCCGACGCCTGGAACAAGCCGGACGGCTTTGCGGCGCTCTGGGCCAATCCGGGGCCGCAGAATCCGCTCTATCGCGACGGCACGGAAGCGGTGACGGAACTGGTCGGCATCTTCATCAACGAGCTGGACATGGTTCGCGACGTGCGCCTGAAAGGCTTCCTGGGCGGCAAGCCGGAGGCGGACAAGCCGAAACAGGCGATCTACTGGCGTTCGCAAAACACCACCAATTCGCTGGCTGGAAACCTTGCCGGCATCGACGGGCTGTTCGAGGCCTCGAAGCTCGGCGATGCGCTGCCGCCCGATGCGCGCTGGATGGCGGAATCGATCCGTATCCAGCTGGTCAACGGCGTCGCCACCGCGAAGTCGGTCCAGGGGCCGATCGACATGGCGCTCGCCGACCCGGCGCTGCGCGCAAAGCTCGAGCATCTCGCGCTGATCACCTCCAGCCTGTCGACCCTGTTCGGCACAAGGCTGACCGCCGAATTCGGCCTGACCGCCGGTTTTTCCTCGCTGGATGGGGACTGAGCGTGAAAACCTCCCTCATTGACCGTCGCGATTTCCTGAGAGCCGCGGGCATCGGTTTTGCCGCCGCGATGGCGCCGCCGGCCTGGGCAAATACGCTTGCCGCCGATGCCGTCTTCGCCACCGCCTTCGTCAAGCGCGACGGCAGCTATGGCGCCGCAATCCTGTCCGAGGCCGGCAAGCTCCTGCACGCGATCGACTTGCCCGACCGCGGCCACGACGTCACCTTCGATCCCATATCGAAGCGCTCAGTGGTGTTCGCCCGCCAGCCCGGCACCTTCGCCGTGGTCTTCGATCACGCCGGGCGCGATGAACCGCTGACCATCGCCAGCATCACCGGCCGGCATTTCTTCGGCCATGGCGTGTTCTCCCCGGACGGCGCCTTGCTTTATGCCACCGAGAACGATTTCGACAACGCGGCCGGCGTCGTCGGCGTCTACGACGCGCGGGCGAAATTCAAGCGCCTTGGTGAATTCCCGACCTATGGCATGGGACCCCACGAGCTTCTGCTCCTGGGCGACGGCAGGACGATCGCCGTTGCCAATGGCGGCATCGAGACTCATCCCGATTATGGCCGCGCCGAACTCAACATCGCCACCATGAAGCCGTCCTATGTGCTCATCGACCGTGTCACCGGCGATCTGGTCGAGAAGCACGAATTGCCGGCGGCGCTGCACCAGCTGTCGATCCGCCACATGGACACCGACCAGACCGGCACCGTCTGGTTCGGCTGCCAGTACAGGGGGCCCGGCACCGACCGTCCGCTGCTGGTCGGCCGCGCCGCGCGCGGCGCGGATTTGCAGCTCCTCGACATGCCGCAGGATGTCCTGTCCGGCTTCCGCAACTATATCGGTTCCGTCGCCGCCAATCCGGTTGCCGGCACCATTGCCGTCTCTTCGCCGGAAGGCAATTCGCTTGTGGTGATCGATGCGGCGAGCGGGCGGCTCGTCTCGTCAAGCGCACTGGTCGAGGTCTGCGGCGTGGCGCCAGACGGGACGGGTTTTATGGCCACCACCGGAGCCGGCGAAATCGTCGAATGCAATGGCGCGACACGGTCCGAACCGGACTACGTCTGGGACAACCATATGCTGCGCATAGAGCCGGCCGCATAGACACCTTCCCGCTGCGTCGGAGCGAAGCCGCTTAAGAAATTATGCGCTTTCCCCTTGCGGTGGCGCGCTGTGGCAGGCACAGGGAATTGTTTTTCGAACCGGTCGTTTCATGAAAATGCTCGCCATCGACTGTGCCGCCAACCTCTGCGCCGCCTGCGTCTATGATGCCGGGGCGAGGCAGGAACTCGGCCGCGCGGTGCTCGATCTAGGCAAGGGCCATGCCGAGCATCTGATGGGCGTCATCGCCGAGGCGCTGAAGGCCGGTGCAACCGCCTATGCCGGCCTTGGCGCCATCGCCGTCTCCGTCGGCCCCGGTTCCTTCACCGGCCTGCGCGTCGGGGTTTCCACTGCGCGTGGCCTGGCGCTGGCGCTCAAGCTGCCTGCAATCGGCGTGACGACGCTCGAGGCGCTGGCGGCCGAGGCGGCAGGGGCATTTCCCGGCCGTGCCGTGCTGGCCGCGCTCGATGCCGGCCGCGAGGAGATCCATGCCGCTCTCTATGATGAAATGTCGGTTTTGACTTACGGTCCGGCCGTGGTCACGCTGGCGGATGCCGTGGCCATGGCGAGCGAGCGGTCTTCGGTGCTCGCCGGAACCGCCGCGACGCGGATCGCGGCATCCGCCGGACGCTCCTTCGACATCGGACCCGAGACGGCGACCGCGGACATTCTCACCTACGCCCGCCTGGCGGTCACCAAGGGCGAGGGCGAGAGGCCGAAACCTCTTTATCTGCGCGGCGCCGACGCCAAGCCGCAGGCCGGGTTCATACTTTCCAGGCAAGGGAAATAATGCGCATACCTTTTCTCCAGCCGCGCCGCCGCGATTACGCGCTCGAACCGCTCAGGACCACCGACAGTCCGGCGGTCTCGCTCCTGCACCGCGAGGACTTCGTCCGCCCATGGACCGATGGCGAGTTCGCGGCCTTGCTCGAACAGGACACCGTGTTCGGCTATGCCGCGCGCGAAACCGGGCAGGGCGCCAAGCCGCCGGTCGGCTTCGTGCTGGCCCGGCTGGCGGCCGGCGAGGGCGAGATCCTGACCGTCGCGGTGGCGCGGTCGCATCGCCGCCAGGGGCTGGGCTGGCAGTTGATGGACGCGGTGCTGCGCGAACTGCACGCGCAACGCGCCGAAGCGCTCTTCCTCGAGGTCGACGAGACCAATGTCGCCGCGATCGCCCTCTACAGGCGTCTCGGATTCCGCGAGGTCGGCAAGCGCCCCAACTATTACAGGTCGCCCGAGCATGGACCGACCGGCGCGCTTGTCATGCGCCGCGATCTTCGCTAGCCAGGGTTTCGGGGTGGAGCGATGATCGGAAAAATCAGGATTTTCCTGGCGATAGGGCTGGTCGTCGCCGGTTCGCTGATCCTGGTGCCTTTGCAGGTCCTGTCGATGAAGACCGGCTGGTGGCCGGAAACCTTCATCCTCAAGATCTGGCACAGGCTGATCGTCAGGGCGCTCGGCATGCGCATCCATGTAAACGGCACGATGTCCGACCGCCGCCCCTTGTTGATTGCCTCAAATCACATCTCCTGGACCGACATCATGGTGCTGGGCTCGTTTGCCGATGTGAAGTTCATCGCCAGGGCCGACATGGAAGGCTGGCCGCTGATCGGCATGCTGTCGAAGCTCCAGCGCACCGTCTTCATCGAGCGTGAGCGCAAGCGCTCGTCCGGCGACCAGGCGAGCGAGATCGCCAACCGCATGGCCAAGGGCGATGCCATGGTGCTGTTTGCCGAAGGCTCGACGGGCGACGGCAACATCGTCCTGCCCTTCAAGAGCACGCTGTTCGGTGCCGCCTCGATGGCGATTTCGGAGGGCGCGGCGGAGCAGGTCTTCATCCAGCCGGTAGCGATCGCCTATACCCGGCTGCATGGCGTGCCGCTCGGCCGCCGGCACCGGCCGATCGCGGCGTGGATCGGCGACGAGGATCTGATGCCGCACCTCAAGGTGCTGATGGCGGAAGGCGCGCTCGATGTCGAGGTGCATTTCGGCGAGCCGATCGCCTTCGCCAAGGGGTCGAACCGGAAGGAAACGGCGAAGCTGATGGAAAGCCGCGTGCGCGAAATGATGCAGGCGGCACTGGCCGCGCCGCGCCCGAGCCGCTGAATCCCGAAGGCCCCCAGGCAGAATCGTCTGTTTTTTGTCGCGGAAAGGCGTTAGAAGCCGCCGGATGGACTTGAACACGGTTGAAAGCGACGACATCGGCACTGCGGCTGGACAGCAGGCAGTGATTTCCGCGGCAGCGAAAAAGGTCTTCGTCAAGACTTATGGCTGCCAGATGAACGTCTATGATTCGCAGCGCATGACAGATGCGCTGGCCGCCGACGGCTACACGGCGACGCAGACCATCGGCGAAGCCGACCTGGTGCTGCTAAACACCTGCCACATCAGGGAAAAAGCGGCTGAAAAGGTCTATTCCGAGCTCGGTCGCATTCGCGAAATGAAGGCCGAACGCGCCGCCGCCGGACGCGAATTGCTGATCGGCGTCGCCGGTTGCGTGGCGCAGGCCGAAGGGGCCGAGATCATCCGCCGCTCGCCCGCCGTCGACCTGGTCATCGGCCCGCAGACCTATCACCGGCTGCCGGACGTACTGGCCAGGGTGCGCGGCGGCGAGAAGATCGTCGAAACCGACTACGCCATCGAGGACAAGTTCGAGCACTTGCCGCAGCCGAAGCGCGCCGAGGTGATCAAGCGCGGCGTCACCGCCTTCCTCACCGTCCAGGAGGGCTGCGACAAGTTCTGCACCTTCTGCGTCGTGCCCTACACCAGGGGGTCCGAAGTGTCGCGGCCGGTGGCACAGATCGTCGCCGAAGCCGAGCGCCTGGCGGAAGCCGGGGTGCGCGAGGTGACGCTGCTTGGCCAGAACGTCAATGCCTGGCATGGGCAAGGCGAAAACGGCAAGGAATGGGGCCTTGGCCGCCTTCTGTTCAGGCTGGCCGAAATTCCCGGGCTGGCGCGCCTGCGCTACACCACGAGCCACCCGCGCGACATGGACGACGAGCTAATAGCGGCCCATCGCGACCTGCCGGCACTGATGCCGTATCTGCATCTGCCGGTGCAATCCGGGTCCGACCGCATCCTGAAGGCGATGAACCGCAGGCACACGGCGGAGGATTATCTGGCGCTGCTCGACCGCATCCGTTCCGCGCGGCCCGATATCGCGCTGTCGGGCGATTTCATCGTCGGTTTCCCCGGCGAGACCGAGACGGATTTCGAGGCGACGATGGAGCTGGTGCGCCAGGTGAACTACGCCTCGGCCTTCTCGTTCAAATATTCGCCGCGCCCCGGCACGCCGGGCGCCGAGATGGCCGGCCATGTGCCGGAAGCGGTCAAGGACGAGCGTTTGCAGCGGCTCCAGGCGCTGCTTTTGAAGCAGCAGCAGGATTTCGGCTTGAGTCTCGTCGGCCGCACCATAGATACGCTGATTGAGAAGCCCGGTCGCCAGGCCGGCCAGAAGGTCGGACGCTCACCTTGGCTTCAGCCCGTTATTGTTGATGAAAAGGCCGGCGAAATCGGTGACATTATCCAGGTGCGAATCACGAAGACGGGTTACAATAGCCTGTTCGCCGAATTGGTCTGATGACCTCGGCAGATGAGGAGAGACGGTTGAGCGCAGCGGAGCTGAAGAACCTGCCCCCGGTACCGGCATCTGGGGCTTCTGACATGGCGCACATCGTACTGACTTTCGACAACAACAAGCTTGCCAGCGCCCTCTACGGCCAGTTCGACGAGAACCTCGCCCGGCTTGAGCAGAAACTGGGCGTTGACATCCGCTCGCGCGGCAACCAGCTGACCATCAAGGGGTCGGCTTCCGCCGCCGAGCAGGCCCGCCGGGCGCTCGACAATCTCTACGGCATTCTCCAGAAGGGGGTGGATATCGGCCAGTCCGATGTCGACGGCGCCGTGCGCATGGCGGTCGCCGCCGATGACCAGCTCACGCTGCCGACGCTGGAGCGCAAGGGCAAGGTTTCGGCCGCCCAGATATCGACGCGCAAGAAGACGATCTACGCCCGCTCGCTCACGCAGGATGCCTATATGCGGGCGCTGGAGCGCTCGGAACTGGTGTTCGGCATCGGCCCGGCCGGTACCGGCAAAACCTACCTGGCGGTGGCGCATGCGGCGATGCTGCTCGAACGCGGCATGGTCGAGCGCATCGTGCTGTCGCGGCCTGCCGTCGAGGCCGGCGAGCGGCTGGGCTTCCTGCCGGGCGACATGAAGGAGAAGGTCGATCCCTATCTGCGGCCGCTCTACGACGCGCTCTATGACATGATGCCGGCCGACAAGGTCGAACGCGCCATCGCCGCCGAGGTGATCGAGATCGCACCGCTCGCCTTCATGCGCGGCCGCACGCTGGCACACGCCGCCGTCATTCTCGACGAGGCGCAGAACACCACGCCGATGCAGATGAAGATGTTCCTGACCCGTCTGGGCGAGAATTCGCGCATGATCGTCACCGGCGACCCAACGCAGATCGATTTGCCGCAGAACACCAAGTCCGGCCTTGTCGAGGCGCTCCGGATTCTCGACGGTGTGACCGGCATGGTGACGGTCCGCTTCAATGAAGGCGACGTCGTCAGGCATCCGCTGGTCGCCGAGATCGTCAAGGCCTACGACCGTGACGGCAAGCTCGCCCGCGGTCTGGGGACCGAAGGCTGATTTGATCGAGCGACCTCATGGTTGAGCCCGAAACGCCGAACGGGCCGGCTCCGCCGCTGCCCGTCGACATCGATCTGACGGTCGAGGCCGGGCATTGGCCGGACGAAGCCGAGCTTGTCCGGCTGGTCGGCGCCGCCGCCGCCGCTGCATTCGCCGAGACGGGCGCCACGGGCCATTCCGAACTCAGCGTCGTTTTTTCCGACGATGCCCATGTCCAGGCGCTCAATGCCGGCTGGCGCGGCAAGGACAAGCCGACCAACGTCTTGTCTTTTCCGGCTTTTCCTTTCCCCAAGGGCGGTCCCCTGCCGCCGATGCTCGGCGATATCGTGCTGGCCGCGGAGACGGTGGCGCGCGAGGCGGGACTGGAAGACAAGCCGCTGGAGAACCATATTTCCCATCTCGTCATCCACGGCCTGCTGCATCTCATGGGCCATGATCACGAGACCGATGCCGAGGCCGAGGAGATGGAGGCCGTCGAGCGCGCCGCGCTCGCCAGACTTGCCATTCCCGATCCCTACGCGTAACTACTTCTAACCAATTGACGGACGAAGATGAACGACAAACCTGAAACTGCCGTCCGCCCCGACGCCGGCAGTGCGACCAAGGCTTCCGATACGTCGGAAGAGGGATCAAGTCCGAGTACCATTACCCCTGGCGTTGCCAACACCGGCAGCGCTGCCAGTGAGCCGTCGCCTGCCGGGCCTTCCCTGTTCAACCGCGTTCTGGGCCTGTTCAGGCAACGCAACGGAACCAGCCTGCGCGAGGAGATCGCCGGCGCGCTCGCCGAGACGACGAGCGATGTCGAATCCTTTTCGCCGGGCGAACGCGCCATGCTCAACAACATCCTGCGGCTGCGCGAGGTGCGCGTCGAGGACGTCATGGTGCCGCGCGCCGACATCGAGGCGGTCGAGATCACGACCACGCTTGGCGATCTGCTTGGCATGTTCGAGCAGTCCGGCCATTCCCGCATGCCGGTCTATGCCGAGACGCTCGACGACCCGCGCGGCATGGTCCATATCCGCGACGTGCTGGCCCATATCACCAAGATTGCGCGCGTCAGGAAAGGCCGGGCGACCAGGAAGACACCCGCCGCCACGGTTCTCGACCTCACCCAGGTCGACCTCTCGCGCACCATAGGCGAACTGAACCTGATCCGGCCGGTGCTGTTCGTGCCCCCGTCCATGCTGGCCTCCGATCTGATGGGCCGCATGCAGACGACCCGCACGCAGATGGCGCTGGTCATCGACGAGTATGGCGGCACCGACGGGCTCGTCTCGCTCGAGGATATCGTCGAGATGGTGGTCGGCGACATCGAGGACGAGCACGACGACGACGAGCCGATGATCACCCAGACCGGTGAAGGCGTGTTCGTCGTCGACGGCAAGGCCGAGATCGACGAGGTTGCCAAGATGATCGGCGGGGATTTCGCCGCCGGCGAACATGGCGAGTATGTCGACACCATCGGCGGCATGATCTTCAACACGCTTGGCCGGGTGCCGGCGCGCGGCGAGGTGGTGCAGGCCATCCCTGGCTTCGAGTTCCACGTGCTCGACGCCGATCCGCGCCGCGTCAAGCGCGTGCGCATCGTGCAGAACCAGAAGGGCGAACGTCGCCGCCGCGCCGCGGCCCGCACCGAGCAGGCTTAAGCGCCTGCGGATGACCGAAGACCCCTTCAAGCACGCCGCCTTGGGATCCGGCGTGTTCTACAGGGATCCGCGGGCCGCGCTGGATTGGCTGGAGGCAGCTTTCGGCTTCGAGCGCAGCATGGTGGTCAGCGATGCCGACGGCAAGCTCGTCCATTCCGAGATGCGGTTCGGCGACTGCTACATCATTGTCGATTCCGAATGGAGCGACTACGTCGCCAGGCCGGCCTCGGTCTCGGGCAAGAACACGCAGTCGGTCTATGTCAGGCTGAAAGACGGCATTGATGCACATTGCGAGCAGGCGCGGACGGCGGGTGCCGGTATAATCCAGGAGCCGGCGGACCAGTTCTACGGCGAGCGCCAGTATCGGGCGCGCGATCCCGAGGGCCATGTCTGGACCTTCACCCAGACCATCCGCTCCGTTCCGCTGGAAGAGGCCGAACGGCTCGGCGACGTGCGCATAGAAGGGTGGCACCGCTGATCCATGTCGCCCTAAGTAACTTCGGTTTTGGGAGGAGGACATGCACAAAAACAAAGATCTAAGGCGCGTCGTCTGATCAGTTTAAACGCGATGCGCTCCAGCAGTGGTGAGTGGGTTTCACGGCAGACCACCCGAAGTTTGGAGCGCAGGCCGCGGCCTGATAAATCTGCTGCCGTGATTCGCACGACTCGGAACAATGCATGAACCGCCTGGCCGGCCGGATAATTCTGTTTTGGGGTTGGCGGCGTGCGCTCGTGGCGTTCCTCGCGGGCGCCCTGGCGGTGCTCGGCCAGGCGCCGTACGATTTCTTTGCCGCTTGTTTCATTTCGTTTCCGCTGCTGGTCTGGCTGCTCGACGGGGCGACCGGTGAGGCCTCGGGCAGCCTGTTTGCGCGGCTGCGGCCGGCCTTTGCCGTCGGCTGGTGGTTCGGCTTCGGCTATTTCCTCGCCGGCCTGTGGTGGATCGGCTCGGCCCTGCTTGTAGAGGCCGACAGTTTCGCCTGGGCGCTGCCTTTCGCGGTGGTCGGCATCCCCTTTGCATTGGCCTTCTTCTACGGCTTTGCGGCCATGGTCGCCCGGCTCCTGTGGAGCAACGACATCGGCCGCATCGCGGCCCTGGCCGCCGCCTTCGGGCTGGCCGAGTGGCTGCGCGGCTTCCTGTTCACCGGCTTTCCCTGGAATGCGATCGGCTACGCGGCGATGCCGGTGCCCCTGCTGATGCAGAGCGTCTCGGTCACCGGGATGGTCGGCATGAACGTGCTCGCCGTGTTCGTCTTCTCGCTGCCGGCGCTGCTGGCGGCGCGCACGCATCTTCGTCTTGGCGTCGCGCTGCTTGTCGTGCTCGTCGCCGCTCATGCCGGCTTCGGCTATCTCAGGCTCAACGCTCCGGCCGCGCCGGAGGCCCGCACGATCGATGTGCGCATCGTCCAGCCGGCCGTCGACCTTTCGGAAAAGTGGGACGCCTCGGTGCGCGACCGTATCTTCGCCACCTTGATAGGCCTGTCGGCCAAGGCGCCGGACCCCGGCCATGAAAAGCCGCAACTGATCCTGTGGCCCGAAACCTCGGTCCCGTTCCTCCTCACCGAGCGGCCGGACGCTTTGACCGCACTGGGCGACATGCTGGACGCCGGCCAGATGCTGATCGCCGGCGTCGTGCGCGAGGAAGGCGGTGCGGCGGCCGGTGCCGGCAGCCGCTACTACAACTCCGTGGTGGCGATCAACGACAAGGGCGAAATCGCTGACGCCGTCGACAAGGTCCATCTGGTGCCGTTCGGCGAATACCTGCCTTTCGCCGACCTGCTCGATCGTTTCGGCATCGAACAACTGGTCGCTGGCCCGGTGACCTTCACGGCAGGCAATGAGCGGCATGCGATCACGCTGCCGGATGGCGTCCGCGCCTTGCCCTTCATCTGTTACGAAGTGATCTTTCCCGAACTGGTGGCGGTTGACGCAACGTCAGCGCAGCTTATTGTCAACGTTACCAACGATGCGTGGTTCGGCGATACGCCGGGTCCCTATCAGCATTTCAGGCAGGCTCAGATTCGCGCGGTGGAGAACGGGTTGCCCTTGTTGCGTGCGGCCAACAACGGCATCTCGGCGGTTGTCGACCCACGGGGGCGCATCGTCGATGCGCTGGCGATCGACGCGCGCGGGGCCATCGACGTCCGTGTGCCAATCTCGCGGCAAGCTGTCGTGTCCGCCGGCCAGCTGCGCATTAACGGAATGCTGATCATGTTGCTGTTTGCCCTGGCTGCCGTCCTGTTCAATGTAAGGCAAAGGCTACGGGTGAATTGACAGTCGACACATTAGAAACTCATACTGTAACGCCTGAAAATTTCTCGAAGCCGGTGGATCGTTCTGTTGGGGCAGTCGCCTCCGGCTTTGTTTGGGTAGGAAAAAATCACAAAGCCGAAAAAATTCGGCGAGGAAAAAATGACAGAAGATAACAAGAAGAAACCGAATCCGATCGACATCCATGTTGGAAGTCGCATCCGGCTTCGCCGCAATATGTTGGGAATGAGCCAAGAAAAACTAGGCGAGAACCTCGGCATCACATTTCAGCAGATACAGAAATATGAAAAGGGCACCAACCGTGTCGGCGCAAGCCGCCTGCAGGCGATAGCATCCATACTCGGCGTGCCTGTCGCCTTCTTTTTCGAGGATGCGCCGGGCCAGGAGAGCCCGGCCGGCCGCGGTTTCGCGGAGGATGCTTCAATGGCTTTCGCCGTGGAATTCTGCGGCAGCCCGGAGGGCCTTCAGCTCAACCGGGCCTTCGTCAAGATCGCCGACGTCAAGGTGCGTCGCAGGATCATAGACCTGGTGAAGTCGCTGGCGTCCGAAGATTCCGACTGATCCGCAACAGGACTCGAACCGGCGGCATTCCGGCCGCTGGTGGTACAAAATATCGACATCGACATCCATGCCAGAAGGGCGGCACCGCTTGACGAGCGGCGCTTCGCCCCGCTAACACGTGGCGCGCCAAATCGGCAGCCTGCCGATCGTTTTTCAAGAGGGGACACCCGTGACGCGGCAGAACTACTTCTTTACCTCGGAATCCGTTGCCGAGGGCCATCCCGACAAAGTCTGTGACCGGATATCCGACGAGATCGTCGACCTGGTCTACCGTGAGGCCAAGAAGACGGGCATGGACCCGTGGAAAGTCCGCGTCGCCTGCGAGACGCTGGCGACCACCAACCGCGTCGTCATCGCCGGCGAGGTGCGCGTTCCCGAGACGCTGCTGAAGAAGGACAAGGAAGGCAACATCCTGAGGGATGCCGCCGGCCATCCGGTCGTCAACCCGGCGAAGTTCAAGTCGGTCGCCCGCAAGGCGATCCGCGAGATCGGCTATGAGCAGGCCGGTTTCCACTGGAAAAAGGCCAAGATCGACGTTCTGTTGCATGGCCAGTCGCCCGACATCGGCCAAGGCGTCGACAATGCCTCCGACCGCCAGGGCGAGGAGGGTGCCGGCGACCAGGGCATCATGTTTGGCTATGCCTGCCGCGAGACGCCGGACCTGATGCCGGCACCGATCTACTACAGCCACAAGATCCTCGAACTCCTGGCCGCCGCCCGCCACCAGAACAACGGCGATGCCGGCAAGCTCGGGCCGGACGCCAAGAGCCAGGTCACCGTCCGCTATATCGACGGCAAGGCCGCCGAAGCGACGCAGATCGTGCTGTCGACCCAGCACCTCGATGCGAGCTGGGATTCCAAGAAGGTGCGCAAGGTCGTCGAGCCCTATATCCGCGAGGCATTGGGTGACCTCAAGATCGCCGACGATTGCATGTGGTACATCAATCCGACCGGCAAGTTCGTCATCGGCGGGCCTGATGGCGACGCCGGGCTGACCGGCCGCAAGATCATCGTCGACACCTATGGCGGCGCCGCACCCCATGGCGGCGGCGCCTTCTCGGGCAAGGACACCACCAAGGTCGACCGTTCGGCCGCTTATGCGGCGCGCTACCTAGCCAAGAACGTTGTGGCGGCGAAACTTGCCGACCGCTGCACCATCCAGCTTTCCTACGCCATCGGCGTCGCCCAGCCCTTGTCGGTCTATGTCGACCTGCACGGCACCGGTAAGGTCGACGAGGCAAGGCTCGAGGAGGCGCTGCGCACTGTGATGGACCTGTCGCCGTCCGGCATCCGCCGCCACCTCGACCTCAACAAGCCGATCTACGCCAAGACCTCGTCCTACGGTCATTTCGGCCGCAAGGCCGGCCGCGACGGATCTTTTTCCTGGGAAAAGACCGATCTCGCCAAGGCGCTCAAGGATGCTGTCGCTGCCTGAGGGCGGCGACAGGACCTTGATCAGCCGATGAGTTCCGGGGACAGGCCAAGCCGCGCGACAGAAGCCTTCTTCGGCCGTCGGCGCGGCAAGCCGGTTCGCCCGCAGCAGGCGGCGGCGCTGGAAAGCGGCCTCGACACCTATCGGCTCGATCTGACGACCGAGGCGCCGTCGGATCTGCGGGCTCTGTTCGAAGCCGATGTTTCCGCCGTTCGCCTCGAAATCGGCTTTGGCGGCGGCGAGCATCTCCTGCATCGCGCGACCGAAGCGCCGATGACCGGCTTTATCGGTGTCGAGCCCTTCGTCAACGGCATGGCCAAGATGATGATGGCGATGCGGGAAAAGCCGCTGGCCAACCTCAGGGTCTACGACGACGACGCCACGCGGCTGCTCGACTGGCTGCCGCAGGCCTCGCTCGATGGCATCGACCTGCTCTATCCCGATCCGTGGCCGAAGAAGAAGCACTGGAAGCGCCGTTTCGTCAGCCCGGTCAATCTCGATCGTTTCGCACGCGTTGTGAAGCGTGGCGGCGAATTCCGTTTCGCTTCCGACATCGACACCTATGTGAACTGGACCCTGCTGCATTGCCGTGCGCATGGCGGTTTCGCCTGGCAGGCTTCAGAGGCCGTTGACTGGCATCGCCCCTACGATGGCTGGCCAGGCACCCGCTACGAGGCGAAAGCCGTCCGCGAGGGCAGGCGGCCGGCCTATCTTACCTTCATCAGGACCTAGGCATCAGGTCCCAGGCATCGGGATTTGGGCATCAGGATCTGGGCCCTTCGTGAGGGAGAGATCTTCAATTGTTGCGGGGACACAGAAATCGAATGTCGCCCGTTGGCCGGAGTTCAGAAACGGCCGATCTTGTCGAAAGCCGTCGGATCCATGCCGAGGCTGCGCAGATCCTGGGCGCGCGGCTTGCGGCCGGCTTCCACCGCCCGCGACGCGGCTACGGCGCTGCCGAATGTGGTGAAGAGATCGCCTATGGCGGAAAAAACCTTGCGGCTGTTCATTGTCATGTCCTTTCGCGTGCGGTGACGCGCTATCGCTGTCGCTTTGTGCAATGCAACATAGATAGGAGCGCGGCTTGAGGACCAACAAGGGCCGTTGCCGCATGGATGGCATGCACCTGGCGCAACCCCAATGCGCCAGGACATTCGCGCAGTTGGGACGGCGGGCTGTCGGTAGCTAATCAAGTTGTCCGGTTTGGTAGCACATGATCTGTCCGCTTCTGTTTTGGCGTCGAAGCGGTTCA